>CANBZB010000134.1 GCA_947373745.1 Burkholderiales bacterium
AATGTGGTTTGTGTGACGTAGGCTAGTGGCTCTTTATCTCCGACTGTGAGAGCAGCCACATCACTCACTTGGCTCACTAGGTGCACTGGAATGTCTACGCTGCCAATGGTGCCCTCTACCTCTTCGTGTCCAGGATGGCCAATCATGACCAAGGCATAGCCTTTTTTAGCGTAGCGTTGCGCTTGGGAATGGACTTTGGTGACTAGCGGACACGTAGCATCAATCACGCGCAGCAACTTAGCGTCTGCAAGGCGTCTGACTTCTTGCGAGACGCCATGCGCACTGAATATCGTGAGACTTTTATCAGGTATCTCGTCTAAAGAATCTACAAAAATTGCACCCTTGTCACGCAATTCGTTCACTACGAATTGGTTATGAACGATTTCATGAAAAACATAGACGGGTGCGCCGAATTTTTCTAAGGCACGATCGACGATATCGATTGCACGTGTAACCCCCGCACAAAACCCGCGCGGCTGTGCCAAAAATATTTTTTCTGGCACATACGCTTTGACGGGCATTAGCATGGTGTTACCGCATTTATTTCTTAGCCAATGTAGTTTTATCTAAACCTGTCCCAGGTCCTGCAAGTTGGGGATGGTCTTTCAACATGGACTGTCCGTACAACGGTTTGTAAGCACCTTGGTGGCAGGTTGCACAGTTGGCTTTTGGCGCATCACCAGTAGGTCCTAAGCGGTGTTCTGGAAAGACACTGGCCAACGGTTCCATATAGTCTTTATTGAGGTCTCGGGCCATGCGGATGCCATACCAAGCAGTGGATCTTTGTGGCGGGTTGCCATTCCAGTTCGAGAAGGATTGGGTATTGTGACAATAGGTGCAATTCACGCCCAATGCGGACGACATGTGCGTCATCAATCCATACGTCCACTCGGCTTGTTTGATGGAGTGGCGATTGCCATTGGGCAAGGCTGTGGTGCCGTTCACGCGAATGTCTAAATCACCCAATAAAAACGGAGTGAATGGATCGCTTGGCAGGGAAGTACCCACCACACTATTAGCAGCCAAGTTTTGGCCTGCGCGATCGCCAATGAAGTCGGCCCCTTTGGCTTGCTCTTGCTCTTTGTGCCAAATATTGTTGGGCACAGGGTTGCCACGGTGGCAGGTGTAACAAGTGACACCCGTCTCAGCCACGTGCACTTTCCAATCTGCATTGATATGACGCGTCATTTCAATCATGCGTCGCGCTACGACTTTGGTGTACTTGACGTCTTCCGCAAAATTCGCAGGGTTGTGGCAGTAAGCACAACCTTCGTTGGGAGCCACCCAACTTGTCATGGACAGCATCAAACGGGTGAACTCGTTCACACTTAAATTGCCCAAGACTTTCACATTTTTATAGACTTGCGACGCCTTAGGTCCATCACCCGGCAGGGCTGGCAACGAAGGCGGAACAATGTTTTCCTCCGCTATCAATTCAACCGTACGCGGGTTATAGACCTGCACCATACCGGTACCACGAAACCCGTGTTGAACGGTGTCTGTGGGTGGACGCTCGCAACCCGTTAACAAAACAAGGAGAGCAAGTCCCGCGCTGAGCAGTAGTTGAGACTTCTTCATGGCTTGACTCCTGACAAGGTTGCTGGATCCACCACTTCAGGGAACACAGCGGGGTAAGGCGGAGCAACTCCGTGTTTGACTGCCCACAAATACCAGTTATCGACAACGGTGCCGGTTAAAAGAATTCCGATACCGCCGACCAACGGACACAACACCGCAAACCACCAAGCCCAACGGTGGATAGATTCCATCGTGGCGTTAAAACCCATGGTCCAACGCCAGAACAAGGCGGCACGCTCAGAGGCTGTGCCACGGTCTACGATTTGTTCAATCTCGCGCTCACCACCATAACGACCCACCGCCAAGATGGTGGCACCGTGCATCGCGAATAGCAACGTCGATCCATACAAGAACACAATCGATAAAGCATGGAAAGGGTTGTAGAAAAGATTTCCATATCGCAGCGAGAAAGCAGCTGTCCAATCCAAGTGCGGGAAGATTCCGTAAGGCACGGCCTCGCCCCATGACCCCATCAAAATGGGACGGAACAAACCCAATACCAAATACAACCAAATGGCTGCAGCAAACGCCCAAGGAATATGCGTGCCAAGGCCTAATTCACGCGCGCGGCGGTACATACGGGCCCACCACAAAAGTAGCGACGCTGTCAAAAAGAAACCTGTGAATAACCACCAACCACCTTGGTTCATAGGTGGAATGCTCAGCCCATAACCTGGTGCTGGTGGCTCCAACGCCAACCAAAAAAGTTGACGGACAAATTGGATAGGATTCCAGTTGACCGAGGCCAACATATTCAATCCAATCGTGACGAAGGCAATGAGGCCGCACATGATCGATGCTATGCCCAAGCCTCCCAAATAAATGGGGCCTAGCTGCGCGTTACCAATACGACCAAGCCAGTATTCAATGTAGGGCTCGCCCGTTCTTGGGCTGTTGCCGTGACCTAGTTCAACACCATGGTGCGTCGGTCCAACAGCTTGCACTGTGGTGAAAATGTTTTGATATTGCATCTAAATTCTCCTGCCTTATTTCCAGATAGGCATGTTGAGCCACCAACCCCACCACTCTGGCCATCCGCGTGTCCAGAAAGGTCCACTGATCACAATGCACAGCGCACTGAAAAGCACAGCAGCCAGTGCCAAGAACAATCCGAGTCGGTGGATACCTAAGGTACCGATCGAATACCCAATCGAGTCTCTGAAAAACGTATCTTCGTGTTCTGGTGTTTTGACCACTTCACCAGCCGGTGGATTGGTTGCAGACAACACCAAGCCACCGTGCAAAGACAGCGCAAACACAGTAGCAAAGAAGAAACTCACCGCAAGCATGTGCGCTGGGTTGTAATGAAAATGCAAATATTGGTAACCCACGTTGGACACCCAATCTAGGTGGCTGAAAATTCCATATGGAAATCCGTGCCCCCAAGCACCTAACAACACAGGGCGAATAACGACTAGGGTGAAATAGGCAAATATCGCCACACCGAATGCAAACGGTACGTGGTAGCCCATACCGAGCTTTCTGCAAATTTCCACCTCACGCATCATCCACGATACAAACGCACCTAGTGCGCATACCGTGATGAGTTGCCACAAACCGCCCTCAAGCAGTGGGGCCATCCGTAAGCCATAGGACAGATCAGGCGGTGCAATGCTGATTTGCCAAAGATTCCAGGTCGGACCTTGTGAAGCACCCCACAAGATCAACGCCGTTCCTAGAAACGAAAAGAAGATGGTGGTAACACCAAAAAAACCTACGTAAAAAGGCCCTATCCAAAAATCAAACAGGTCACCGCCGACCAGCGTTCCACCGCGGACTCGGTATTTTTTTTCAAAACTGAGCATGGACATGTTCGCGCCCCTTACCTAGAAAAGTGATATCGAAAACAGACGGAAGCCCTTGCCAGGCTTAGGCCCCCATCTGTATGCAAAGCAAGCTTTAAGACTTGACTGCTGGAACAGGCGATGGCATGGGAGCGTTTTGCGCCGATGTTGCACCTGCTTTTTTCGCGCCGTCGAGCCAATTGAACTTGTTGGTACTGAGCAAGATCAGATGGATCATTGCAGCCAGACCGAACAAGAAAATGCCTTGAACGACCATTGCCCTTAATGGGTCGAATAGTTTCCAAATGCGCCACATATTTCTTCTCCTAAGTGATGTGTGACATGAAGGTGTAGACCGCGGCCTTGACACCAGCAAATAAACCGTCTGTACTTTCGGCTCCGGGCAAATAATTTCTCCAATTGATTCCCAGCAATGAAGCTATGGAAGCAATAGTGAAAAAAACTATGAAGCCAAGAACAAAAATTGTCCAAAAAGCTTGCGATTCATCGGCACGGGGGTGCTGATGATCAAATTGACTGGCGTTAGACATTGGTGTTACTCCATCAAATGAAAGAAAACGGCGTTAGAACCAGGGACGCCATGCCCAGACCAGGACGTGCGCTAACACAGCTACTGCCGTAAAGCCCACTGTTCCTTGAATCCAGAACGCATGGAATTCCTGAGCCTCTTCGTCCGTCAAACCGGATATAGATGTCCGTTGTGACATAAGACTGCTCCTTCACAAATTGACCTCTCGGCCATTGCTGCGCTCAACCCGCGCAACTTGAGTAGCCGCAGCGACATGCCACGACATTCTGGGTTTGCAAAAACTGCTTTTTGCAAAAAATTCACTGGCTTCATGCTGCAACCGTTCCGAGCCCTAGCTCTTTGGCAGCAGCTTGTACATAGTCAATATGGACCTTGTATTCACCCGCTTGACGCGTCAACTTTTCAGACAAATCACGTAAGCGCTTGGCTGCTGAAATCTGTACCAACACAGGTTGGTGTTGCACCAATTCACGCAACAGGGCTTGGGCATCGTCCGTCCAAGATGTATTGGGAGGATTGACACCGCGTGCGTGTGTAGCTTCCGCTTTGTCCATATCGGTTCCCAATGGAAGGATGTGGAACAAGGCATCAAACAATGCGTTACACACTTCTTGAATCACATAGGTCGCCCCGCTGTAACCCATGAAAGGTGTTCCCGTATGGCGGCGAATCACAGCACCAGGAAATGACGCGGGAATAAATGCAGCGCGCATCGGTGAACCACTCGCAATCTCAGAGAGGTACATGCGCTCGTTGTAGCTACCAAACATGATGAGCGGTGTTTGCTGGTGGCACATCGCTCTGACGTTTTGGTTGTCTGTTTTCGTGCCCGCTGTTCTTGACACACTGAACTTACAAGGCAAGCCCATCTCGACTTCTAGAAAATTCTTTAAACCACGTGCGTAGGTTTCACCCGCTACGACAGCAAAACTTGCGGTCGAGAAAAAGTCTTGCGTGACCGAACGCCACAAATCCCACAAAGGCTTCAAAGTGGTGTGGCGCTCGCGCTCAATGAAAGGCTCTGGGTCAAGGTTTAACAACTGTCCGAGTTTGCGCAAAAAGAAGGTGGTGCTGTGCAAACCTATAGGCGCTTGCAAATAGGGTCTCTCCAATGCCTCACACAACATACGACCAAATTCACGGTACATACAGATGTTGACGTCGGCTTCGACCAAACGCGACACATCGGCCAAGTGACTTCCTAATGGAAACACCATATTCACTTCGGCGCCGATGCCTTGCACCAAGCGTTTGATTTCCGCCAAATCGCTGGGCGAATTGAAAGTGCCATAGCTAGGACCGATGATGTTGACGCGGGGTCTTTCTCCTTCTGGACGCTCATTGAAGGGTTTGCGTGCAGGCACTTTTTTCAAACCGTACTCAGACCACAACCAAAACATGGCGCGGTTCGCGCATTGCCATTGGTCTTCGTCAATCGTGCGCGGCAAGAACCTTTGAATGCCTGTGCCTTCTGGTGTGACACCGCCGCCAATCATTTCTGCAATCGAGCCTGTCACCACAACCGCTGGCAACTCGGGGTCTAGCGTGGCGTGCGCGCGTTTCATAGCGCCTTCAGTGCCTTCGCGACCCAACTGCTCTTCGGCCAAACCGGTGACCACGATCGGTAACTCATG
>CANBZB010000135.1 GCA_947373745.1 Burkholderiales bacterium
CAATGACAACGCCCAAGCCTGGCATTTGACGCAATGCAGAGACGGTCTCAGATGACACCAAGGGGTTCAGGCTAGCCACAGCACCGATAAAGATGCCATCCATGACGCCAACCAACCATGTGAGCACCCAGACGGTGATGGCCAATGGCGTCCACACCAATAAGCCAGCGAAGAGGTATTTTTTAAATGGCATCAGTGGCAAGCACAAGAGGCGCCGCATGATGCGGCACTGGCAGTTGCATTAGAAGTTGCAGCTGCGGCTGGAGTAGCAGATGAAGTAACTGCACTGGCGCCCTCACCTTTGGATGAAGAAGCTCCACCAGAAACATCACCTGAAGAACCTCCACTAGAAGCATCACCCAAGGCAGATGCGCCGGAGGCCGGAGCACCACCCTCTGCCGCGGCAGGAGCGGGGGCGTTCGAACCACCTTTGAAATCTGTTGCATACCAACCCGAACCTTTCAGCTGAAATCCAGCAGCTGTCAGTTGTTTAGTAAATGTTGCAGCGTGGCACGCTGGGCAATCGGTAAGCAAATCGTCTGAGATTTTTTGCAAAACGTCTTTGGCATGGCCGCAGGCGCTGCATTTGTAAGCGTAAATAGGCATGGATAGACGGTGGGTAAAACCGCCAATTATAGGTCGAGCGCCTAATTTCAAGTCCCAGAGAGCTTGTGGTGGCTAGCGTGCGTGTGGTGAATAAATTGGGGCGCCAAAGAGCCGATCACCATACCGAGCAAACTTGCTAGCAAACCGGCTAATTGCGCAGGAAATGCCTCGCCTAAAGAGGTGAATAACAACACCGCCCACACAGACAGCCCCAACACGATTGCGGCAATCGCGCCTTGGGTAGACGCACGCTTCCAATACAAACCAAAGGTGAGGGGCACGAAGGCTCCGACGAGTGGCACTTGATAAGCACTTGAGACCATCTCATAAATCGAGGTACCTTGCATCAGGATGGCATAACACAGCACGATGACGCTAAAACACAAAACCGTCACACGCATGGCACGCAATTCTTGTTGGTCACTTTGGTGCGGGTTGAATTGCCGCCAAATATTTTCTGTAAAAGTAACACTGGGCGCTAGCAATGTAGCTGAGGCACACGACTTGATGGCAGACAACAAGGCACCAAAGAACAGCACCTGCATGACAAACGGCATTTGCTCCATCACCAAGGTGGGTAAAACTTTTTGTGGGTCTTCTGCCATCAAGGTCGCCGCCTTCTCGGGCATGATGATCATGGCACTGACGACTAAAAACATGGGCACAAACGCAAACAAGATGTAGCAAATGCCACCAATCACGGGGCCGTGTGTGGCGGCCTTGATGCTGTTGGCCGACATCACGCGCTGAAATACGTCTTGTTGCGGAATAGAACCAAACATGATGGTCATCGCTCCCGCGATAAAAAATGCAATCTCTTTAAAACTAGGCTCAGGCCAAAACTTGAACATGTCTTGGCTCACCGCCAAGGCCACGACCTTGTCTGCGCCACCCGCTTGGTCTGCGGCAAATACTGCCAACACGGACAAGCCGACTACCAAAATAATCATCTGAATAAAGTCAGTGATAGCCACTGACCACATCCCACCAAACAAGGTATAGGCCAAGATAGATACAACACCAATCACCATGCCCCAAGGCACGCTGATAGCGCCAGCAGAGAGCACATTGAACACCAAACCCAATGCAGTGACCTGTGCAGAGACCCAACCCAAATAACTCAACATGATGATGAGTGAGCAGGCCACCTCGACCACGCGACCGTAGCGCTCGCGGTAGTAGTCGCTGATGGTCAAGAGCGTCATTTTGTAGAGCTTGCCTGCAAAGAAGAGCCCTACAAAGATCAAACAAAAACCAGCGCCAAAAGGGTCTTCCACCACGCCTTGCAAACCGCCATTGACAAACTTGGCGGGGATACCCAAAACAGTTTCAGAACCAAACCACGTCGCAAAGGTGGTGGTGACGATCATCGCCAAAGGAAGATGTCGGCCAGCGATCGCAAAGTCTGCCGAGTTGTGTACCTTTTTGGCAGCTAAGAGACCGATACCGATGGTGATAAACAAATAAACAAAAACGAGTGCGAGCAGCATAGGTTAATGAAGATGGGTAAACAATTGCATGGCAGCCAAACCCCCGACAAAGCCAATGCCCGCCCAGATCAGGCGTTGCAGCAGACGGTTGGTTTGGCGCTGCGCTTCGATGAGCGCATCGAGCGATGGGGTAGAGGTGTTTTGTCGATGCTTCAAGAAGTCATGCACCAAGCGTGGCAACTCAGGCAAGAGCTTGGCATAGCGTGGCGCTTCATCTTTGAGCTGCTGCCAAAGTTTTTGGGGGCCGACTTGGTCGAGCATCCACTTTTCTAAGAAGGGCTTGGCGGTGCTCCATAAATCTAACTCTGGGTCTAACTGACGGCCCAAGCCTTCAATATTGAGCAAGGTTTTTTGCAACAACACCAGCTGCGGTTGTATCTCGACATTGAAGCGGCGCGAGGTTTGGAACAGGCGCATCAACACCAAGCCTAAAGAAATTTCTTTCAAGGGGCGGTCAAAGTAAGGCTCGCACACGGCACGAATAGCAGACTCGAGTTCGTCTATGCGCGTGTCTGCAGGCACCCAGCCTGACTCCACATGCAACTCCGCCACCCGTTTGTAGTCACGGCGAAAGAAGGCGGCGAAATTTTGCGCCAAATACTCTTTGTCCGACTCAGTGAGCGTGCCCACAATGCCAAAGTCGAGCGACACATAGCGCCCAAAAGTTGCAGGGTCTATGCTGACTTGGATGTTGCCTGGGTGCATGTCGGCATGGAAAAACCCATCGCGAAAGACTTGCGTAAAAAAAATGGTGACACCATCGCGCGCAAGTTTTGGAATGTCAACACCCGCGTCACGCAAGCGGTCCACTTGGCTGATGGGGATGCCCTTCATGCGCTCCATCACCATCACGTCGGTGTGGCAGAAGTCCCAAAACATTTCTGGAATCAAGACGAGGTTCAAGCCGTCCATATTGCGACGCAGCTGAGTCGCGTTGGCGGCTTCTCGCACCAAATCTAATTCGTCATGCAAATACTTGTCGAACTCCGCCACGACTTCTTTGGGCTTGAGGCGCTTGCCGTCGACCGACAAGCGGTCGACCCAATTGGCCAGCATGCGCATGAGACTCAAATCTTTGTTGATGACTTCGAGCATGCCAGGACGCAACACTTTCACTGCGACTTCGCGGCTCACCCCATTGCGGTCGACGATGACTGCAAAGTGCACTTGCGCAATCGACGCGCTAGCAACAGGTTGCAAAGTGAACTCGGTGAATATCTCACCCAAGGGCTTAGCAAAAGCACGCTCGATGATGGCTACCGCTTGTTCAGACGGAAACGGTGGCACGCGCTCTTGCAACATGGCCAGCTCGTCTGCAATGTCAAAGGGCAGCAAGTCACGTCGCGTAGAGAGCACTTGACCAAACTTCACAAAGATGGGACCCAAATGCTCTAAGGCTTCACGCAGGCGTTGCCCACGTGGCGCAGAGAGGTCACGACCGATCGACACGATGCGCGCCAACAGACGCAGACCAGGCTTTTGGAAACTGGTCAACACCAACTCGTCTAGTCCATAGCGCAGAACAATGAAGACGATGTAGACACCGCGAAACAAACGGGTCATACAGAATCTTTCGTAGCAGTGGTGTTTGGCATTTTGGCGCGCACAAAACTGCGCAAGGCGTCAACCACCTTCTTTGCGTTTTGCGCCACCATATGGGCAGGTGCATCGCCGATGATGCGCGAGAGGTCTTCTTCGACATCCCAACGCACATGGTCGATCAACCAATTGACCTCGGCCGCCAACTGCACATCACCCTCAATACGAATCGGTGGCTTGTCGCCTTGCAACACAGACTTGGCCAAAACAAAAGGTGAAGGCTCATTGACCTGCAAAACCAAATCGGGCTTAGTCGATTCGCTAGGAGGCGTCCATTCCATCAAGCCTGCAGGTGTGCAGACGCATTGAAATACAAAATCACGCCATACCAGTTGGATGCTGCGACCTTTTTGGCGTTGCAAGCGATCACGCGCAGCAGGCTCTTGCATCAACACATGGTTGATAAATAGGATGACGCGTTGTTGGGCCTCGTCAATCAGCCACGGAAAGGGGAACTGTGTTGCCATAGCCCCCAATTATTCCTTGTTTATTGCAGTGCTTGGACGCCCGCGACCAACCAGCCCATGCTGCCGTCTTTGGGCTTAGACATATTCCACACTTCTCTAAATGGTGTAGGACCAGAAGATGGCTCTTCGCGAATCAAACCAGAGAACTCCACGCTCGCCATGTAGTGGGTGGGCAACTCTTCTATGCCGAGCATTTTGGCTTCGAGCATGACCACATCGGTCTGATTCGGTTGTCCGCTGGCAGTGGTCTCGCGTTCAGCGAGTTGGGTTTTGATTTCTTCGACCATGGCATCTGTCATCATGGTGCGTAGCGTGGGGATGTCAGCAGCGTCCCATGCGCGCTGAAGCAACATAAAGTTTTGTTTGGCTGCGTTCACAAAGCCTTCTGTGTCAAAACCTGCAGGCACGCCCCATGTTTGGTCACCCGTTAAAGCAGAACCAATGATGGCGCCTGATCGTGGTGCAGCAGGTTGGTAAGCAGGGTCTGTGTCGTTCGGACGGGCCGATGCATCGTTGCCAACATTTTTGGGGTTGTATTGCGTGGGGGATTGGATGTCACCACCTGTTCCATGCGCGCCCTCAAATGCGTAGGGGCTGTTGTTGTCATGCGCTGGCGTTGCACGACGGCGCAAGAACAAGCCCACCACCATCATGATGACCATGGCCAACAAACCAAACATCAAAAACTGACCAAACTCCGCACCAAAGCCGAGTGAATGCGCGAGCCATGCGAGCCCTAAGCCAGCAGCCAAACCACCCAGCATGCCCGCCCATGGTCTGCTTGGCGTAGCGGCAGGTGCTGGAGGTGTTGTGCGTGGTGCTGCGGTGGGTGCTGCATTGGGTGCGGCATTGGGCGTTGCTGGCTTTACAGCCTCACGCTGCGTCACTTGGTTGGACTGTTGCCCCACTGACTTGCCACCACCTAGGCGCTTGGCCGCATCCGCGGGGACGCAAACAAATGCCATAGCCATCATGACCACTGCGATCCAATTTTTCATGTCATCTCCTAGTTGTTAGCGGCTGCTGCACGTGTGTGCATCAGCACTTGATACCTACATGTAACGCCACCACACCCGCGCTCATATTGTGAAAGTCCACATGGCCAAAGCCACATTGCTTCATTAATTGTTTGAGTTCTTCTTGGCTAGGGTGCATGCGAATCGACTCAGCCAAATAACGATAACTTGCATCATCGCCGGCTACCAAGTTGCCAAGCTTAGGCAATATGTTGAAGGAATACCAGTCGTAGGGTTTTTCTAAGGGCTTGGCGAC
>CANBZB010000136.1 GCA_947373745.1 Burkholderiales bacterium
CGCTGGGCAAATGTGATGGTTGAACCGCGCGCGCCAGTATCTAGCACTGGGACGTTTTCGTAGAGTTTCTTCACAAAGCTTTTGGCTTTGTCTTCGCCACCATATTTACGCTTTGCAAACTCCCAAGCCGCCAAATAATTCCAACGCGCTCCGCCAGATGTTTTGGGGTTGGGTGTGATGACGCTGACACCTGGCTTGACCAAGTCATCCCAGTCTTTGATTTTTTTCGGATTACCTTCACGCACTACCAAAATGATGGTGGAGGTATAGGGCGAACTGTTGTGTGGCAAACGTTTTTGCCAGTCTTTGGGAACGAGATTGCCGTTTTCATGCAGGGCATCTGTATCGCCACCCAATGCCAGAGTAGCGACATCGGCATCTAAGCCGTCGATGATGGAACGCGCTTGCTTACCGGAACCACCATGCGACTGCTTAATGCTGACGTCTTGGCCCGTCTTACCCTTCCAATATTTAGCAAAGGCTTGGTTGTATTCCACATACAACTCGCGGGTAGGGTCATACGAAACGTTTAACAGAGACACTGGGGCAGGCTGTGCAGCCACGAGCCCAACTGCCGCCAGAATAGTTACTGTAATGAGCGATTTAACAAATAATGCACGAGAGAACATGAGGACATCCTTTAAAGCGAATGTTCGAATTCTGTGCCTATCAACATCGAAATGGAACTACAGAGTTATTGTTTGTTAATTACATAAACGTATAAAGAGTTAGATTCATTTTTCATACATAATGTTTTTCTAATGCAAAACCATTTGATTTAGGAGTCAAGCATATGAATTTATGCAACCGATTTTCATTAAGCACCCTGGTGTATTTCTTTTGTGGTCTAGCCACTTGTTATGCACAACAAACAGCAGATGCACTTCACCAACGCGCCAACGCGGCTATGTGCGCGAATTGCCACGGTACGGAAGGTAAATCTGTAGATGGATCTGCCGTACCTTCTATTACTGGCATGTCCAAAGATTACATGGTCTTACAAATGAAAGCTTTTAAAGACGGCACACGCCCTGCTACGGTGATGCATCAACTCACCAAAGGTCTAAGCGATGCGCAAATTGAGAGCATCGCTAGTTATTACGCTAACAACAAACGTTAACTAAATAGAGCAATAAGCAGGAGATCCGTATGCAACGTCGAAATTTTGTTCAAGCCTCATTGGCACTTGGCTCCATAGGCTCATTCGCCAGTATGGTGGGCTGCTCCACGGCTGGACGTATTCCTGAAAAGGCCCGTGTAGTAGTGGTAGGGGGTGGCTATGGTGGCGCAACCACAGCAAAATACATCCGCATGCTGTCGAACTACCAAATCGATGTCGTACTGATCGAGCCTGACTCAGCCTTCGTATCTTGCCCCATGTCTAATTTGGTTATTGGTGGAAGTAAAACTATGGCAGACATCACAACGCCGTATGACAACTTGTCTGGCAAGCATGGTGTGAATGTGGTGCATGACTACGTCAGCGGTATTGATGCAACCAAAAAAACCGTAACACTGACCAGTGGTCCAAGTATTCGTTATGACAAGTTGGTGCTTTCGCCCGGCATTGAACTAATGTTCAATTCCATTGAAGGCCTTAAACAAGCCAGCGCCTCTGGACAAATTTTGCAGGCTTGGAAAGCCGGACCAGAGACGTCTAATCTTCGCAAACAACTCGTGGATATGCCCGACGGCGGCGTGTTTGCCATCAGTATTCCCGAAGCGCCGTATCGTTGTCCTCCGGGGCCTTATGAGCGCGCAAGCCAAGTCGCGCATTACTTCAAACAAAACAAACCCAAATCTAAGGTATTGATCTTGGACGCCAACCAAGATGTCACTTCTAAAGGGCCGCTGTTCAAGAAATTTTGGGCAGACAACTACAAAGGCATCTTGGAATACATACCCCAACACAATGTGATGGCGGTAGATACAAAAACCAACACCTTAAAGTTCGAAGTTCAAAACGATATCAAAGCCCATGTACTCAATGTGCTTCCCGCAATGCGGGCTGGCAGTATTGCTGTGCAATCTGGTTTGGCTAATGCCAATGCACGCTGGTGCGGTGTGAATTACCAAACTTTTGAGTCAACGCAAGCCAAGGACGTGCACATCATTGGCGACTCGATATTGCCTGCACCCGCCATGCCCAAATCCGGACACATGGCCAATTCACACGGTAAGGTCGTCGCTGCAGCGATCGTTGCGCAGCTCTCCGATTTAGCGGTAAATCCTGAGCCATTTTTAACGAATACTTGCTATAGCTTTGTCAATGACAAGTATGTTGTCCACGTCGCCTCTGTGCATCAATATGACAGCAAAGATAAAACCTATAAAACAGTTCCTGGATCCGGAGGACTGTCTGCTGTACCCAGCGAATTAGAGGCTATCTATGCTTGGAACTGGGCCCAAAACATTTGGTCAGATACTTTGCGATAACGTTGCGACCGTGCGCGTGATTTCAAAGTTGGTAGTTTGTATACGCTTTGACGAGCATATAAAGCGATACAGAAAATAACAAAAGCGCAAACCCTCGCTGTACCTGCCAAGCCTGTAAATTGCGTGAAACGCGGCGGCCAATTAGCATGCCGCTGATCATGGCACCTACAAAGCTACTGGTTTCAACGACGGGTAATTCGGCGCCAGCAAGTAATGCATTGACAACGCCACCACTGCCCACCAATGTGATGACGAACAGGGACGTCGCCACAATGCCAGGCAATGCCAAATGGGTGAAACGTCGCATCAAAGGCACGATCAAAAAGCCACCACCCACGCCAAGTAATCCAGTCATCAATCCAGTCAACATACCAATGGCTGCCAACACGAATGCCGCCACAGGCGTCCATATGAATTTGCCAGTTTCGTTACTAACAAAGGCTAAGCGCAAAGCATCTTCCTCGGGGTTAATTTGCGTTTGTTTTGACTGTTTGTAGAAGCGCCACGATACCGCCAGCATAAGCAAGGCAAAGCCTCCCATCAGCAAAAATTGGGGCAATAGATGCGCCCAATATTGTCCGAGCCGCGTCACTGGAATTCCACAAACTGCCATCAATATGGCAGCCTTGTAGCGAACCAAGCGGTGTCTAAATCCGTCGATGGCACCAACCGCTGCGCCGGAAGCTACGGCAATCAAGGCTACAGGTGCTGCTTGCTGCATGGACCAATGCATGCCTACAACCAATACAGGTACTGCCAGAATGCCACCACCGGCGCCCGTCAATCCCATGATGGCGCCTATAAAAATACCCAGAATAAGAACGAGGGTCACACCACATCCCTCAGTTGACTCTCATTCCAATTGCATGGGTGACACCCATGCAAGTAGATGGCTTGGCGTGCTGTTGAATTACAAAGATATGGCAGATATGTCATAGCCAGCGTTGGCCGCTGTTTGCACAATAGTAGCCCTGTCCATAGTTTTAGCATTTGAGAGGGCCCACAGTGTGGTGCAACGCATTCCAGAGCGGCAGTAAGCCAAAACAGGCTTTGGTAATTCTTCCAACATCTTGCCAAATTCTTGACCCAACTCAGACGTTACCGCTCCTGAGACGGCAGGTAAGTACCTAATAGGTAAATTGGCTTTCATAGCCGCTTGTTCTATTTCTTTGTACGCAGGCTGTCCTGCAGTCTCTGCGTCAGGACGGTTACAAATGATTGATTGGAACCCTGCTTTAGATATATCGGAGACATCATTTTGGGTAATTTGGTCTGCCACAGACAGTTGATCATTTATTTTTTTGATCTTCACGCTCTACTCCTTGTGAATTGTTTGAATCGATCTGACTACTTTAATTTATTTCGGCTGTGCTGTTCGGCGATTGAACATTTCAAACAATTGCATGCCTATCACCATAAAAACCACAAACCAAATTCCTTTGACTTGGCCCGAAGCCAAAGATACAAGTCCAGGACCAGGACAATACCCAGCCAAGCCCCAACCAGCGCCAAATAAGACAGCACCGATCACCAAGGGCTTATCGATTTGATTGCTTTTAGGCAAATGCAAGGCTCCGCCTAAGAAATTGACCGTTCTTTTTTTGGCGAATGCGAATGCAAAAAAGCCGACAGCGATAGCACCGGCCATCACCAGTGCAAGTGATGGATCCCATGCACCAAAAATATCTAAAAACCCAATGACTTTTGCAGGATCGGTCATTCCGGAGAGTATGAGTCCTAAGCCAAATAACAGTCCCACTAAAAATTCACTGATTCTGTGTTGCATAACAATTCTTTTAAAAAGCGTGACGTATCACGTAGACCACTAAAAAACCTACACCCATAAATGTCAGCGTAGAAACCAAAGAGCGTGGTGACAGTCGAGAAAGCCCGCATACGCCATGACCGCTGGTACAGCCAGATCCATAGCGCGTGCCGAAGCCTACTAACAAACCAGCAACGGCTATTGCTATGAAGCCGGCTTCAATACGCGGCGCTTCCAAATAATCAACAGGCAATAGCAGGCGAGCCACAAAAGGTGACGCAACCACGCCCAAAAGGAAGGCAATACGCCATCCAATATCGCCTAAGCGAGGCACTAACAAGCCGCCCAAGATACCGCTGATACCCAAGATACGGCCGTTGACCAATATGAATGCAGCTGAGGCAAGTCCTAACAATATTCCACCACCTAGAGATAGCCAAGGGGTGAAATGGATCCAATCAATCGTCATATGTGCCTTTATGGTTTGCAATACTGTTCGTACAAAGTACCTATGACAGCTAAAGCCTTGGGGCTTTTCACTTGGTAATAGATGCTCTTTCCTTCTCGCCGAGTTTCGACGAGTTCTTCATCGCGCAATACCGTGAGTTGTTGTGAAAGTGTGGGTTGACCTATTCCAAGAATCTCTTCAATTTCACCTACCCGCAACTCTCCCTTAGATAGTTGACAAAGAATCATCAAACGGTCTGGGTTGGCTAGCACCTTCATCAATTTGCAAGCCTGCTCAGCAGCACTGTGCATTTGCTCAAGTTCTAGGGATACAACACTCATATAAGCCTCGGTTGAATTAATTTTTTCATATTCTATTGATTTTTAATATATCTGTCAATATACTATTTAAAACTTAATTAAAAGGCCTAGCAATGACTACCTCCAGCCTGCAACCCATCGTCCACGGCATTTTTGACAAAGCCACTTGGACCATCACCTACATCGTCCATCAGGGCAAAGGCACAGCCTGCGCCATCATTGATTCTGTTCTGGACTACGACCCAAAGTCGGGAAGAACCACCACGACATCTGCCGAAAAAGTGGTCGAGTACGTCAAAGCGCACCAACTCCAAGTGGCGTGGATTCTTGAAACCCACGCGCATGCGGACCACGTCAGTGCGGCCCCCTATCTCAAAAAGCATGTAGGCGGAAAGATTGCGATTGGCGACCACATCACACAAGTGCAGAAGGTCTTCAAAGGCATCTT
>CANBZB010000137.1 GCA_947373745.1 Burkholderiales bacterium
AGCGCAGTGTAGCGAGGGCATCTGACCTCGCTCGCTAAAATCTAAGGTTTTCTACTTTCCCAGGACGCCCTGACATGGCAAATCACCCACGGATGGCCAGCGCAATTCGCGCTTTGGCAATGGACGCTGTACAACAAGCCAACTCCGGACATCCCGGCGCGCCGATGGGCATGGCCGATATTGCTGTCGCTTTGTGGGGCGAGCATTTGCACCACAACCCCAGCAACCCGCACTGGAGCAACCGCGACCGATTTGTGCTGTCCAACGGCCACGGCTCCATGTTGATTTACGCGCTCTTGCATTTGACGGGCTACAACTTGCCCATGCAGGAGTTGAAAAACTTCCGCCAGCTGCACAGCAAAACTGCGGGGCATCCAGAGGTGGGCGTTACGCCCGGCATCGAAACCACCACAGGCCCACTTGGTCAAGGTTTGGCCAACGCGGTAGGTATGGCGCTGTCTGAAAAGCTTCTGGCCGCGCAGTTCAACCGCGACGGCCATGCCATCGTCAACCACCACACCTATGTGTTCATGGGCGACGGTTGCTTGATGGAAGGCATCAGCCACGAAGCCTGCGCATTGGCAGGCGCGTGGAAACTCAATAAATTGATCGCGCTTTACGACGACAACGGCATTTCTATTGACGGTAAAGTCGCGCCTTGGTTCATCGACAACACGCCCGAACGATTCAAAGCCTACGGCTGGCATGTGATTGATGCCATCAACGGCCATGACGCAGCAGCCGTGAGCCAAGCGATTGCAAAAGCCAAGCACTCAGCAGACAAGCCCACGCTCATCGTGTGCAAAACCAGCATCGGCAAAGGCAGCCCCAACCGCGCCAACACCGCCAAAGCCCATGGCGAGCCTTTAGGCGCAGAGGAGATTGCGCTCACCCGCGCTGCGATTGGTTGGGACTTGCCACCGTTTGAGATTCCGCAAGATGTCTACGCCGATTGGAGCGCCATCGCCCGCGGCCAACAAGATGAAGCCGATTGGAACCGCTTGTTTGCCGCCTACCAAAGCGCCCATCCTGCTTTGGCCAAAGAATACGTGCGGCGCATGGCTGGCGACTTGCCCAAGCATTTCGCACAAACCGTAGTGGACGCTGTGATCGACGCACACACCAAGGGCGAAACAGTGGCAAGCCGCAAAGCCAGCCAACTCGCACTCGAAGCCTTCACCGCCTCTTTGCCAGAGTTGTTAGGTGGCAGCGCAGATTTAACGGGTTCCAACCTCACCAACACCAAAAGCACGCCCAGCTTTCGCATTGATTTAGCGGGTGATGTAGTTACCTATCCAGGCGCAGAAGGCCAGAGCACGCCGGATGACACCACCGGCCGTCACATCAACTATGGCGTGCGTGAATTTGGCATGGCTGCCATCATGAATGGTGTCGCCCTGCATGGTGGATTCATTCCCTATGGCGGCACCTTCCTGACTTTCAGCGACTACTCGCGCAACGCTATTCGCATGGCTGCGTTGATGAAGCAACGCATCATTCACGTGTTCACACACGACTCGATTGGCTTGGGCGAAGACGGCCCGACCCACCAGTCGATTGAACATGCGGCCTCCTTGCGCTTGATTCCAAACCTGGACGTTTGGCGCCCTGCTGACACCGCAGAAACCACCGTCGCATGGGCCGTGGCTTTACAAAACGCACACAAGCCCACCGCCTTGTTATTGAGCCGCCAAAACTTGCCCTATTTGCCCAAAGGCGAAGCACGCACCAGCGCCAGCACACAAGCTGCGGGCGAGTTCTCGGGTTTGGACGCGATCAACAAAGGCGCTTATGTGTTGGCCGAGCCGAGCGAAGTGGGCATGCGTAAGGCGGCACAAGCCGTCATCGTTGCCACCGGCTCTGAAGTGCAACTCGCCCTCAAAGCGCAAGCCTTATTGGCCGAGCGCAAGATTGCGGTACGCGTGGTGTCCATGCCCAGCACCACCACGTTTGACCGCCAGAGCGTGGCTTACAAATCTGCTGTTCTGCCAAAAGGCCTGCCCCGCGTAGCGGTTGAAATGGGCTCCACCGACGGCTGGTGGAAATACGGCGTGTCGGCTGTGGTCGGCATCGATACCTACGGCGAATCAGCACCTGCGGGCGTGCTCTTCAAGCACTTTGGTTTTACGCCTGAGAACGTAGCAGACACGGTGCAAGCGGTATTGGCGCAATAAATTTTTAACTTCAAGGAAATCGCATGACCATCAAGATTGGTATTAACGGCTTTGGACGCATTGGCCGTATGGTGTTTCGCGCTGCTGCGCAAAACTTTTCTGACATCGAGGTAGTGGGCATCAACGACTTGCTAGAGCCCGACTACTTGGCATACATGCTCAAGTACGACAGCGTGCATGGCCGATTCAAAGGCGATATTTCCGTAGACGGCAACACCTTGATCGTCAATGGTAAAAAAATTCGCCTCACCCAAGAGCGTGACCCCGCCGCCTTGAAGTGGAACGACGTTGGTGCGGACATCGTGGTCGAAGCGACGGGGCTGTTTTTAGACAAAGCCAGCGCTGAAAAACACTTGGCTGCTGGCGCTAAAAAGGTGCTGATGTCTGCCCCATCAAAAGATGACACGCCTATGTTTGTTTACGGCGTGAACCACGCCACTTACAAGGGTGAAGCCATCATTTCCAACGCGTCTTGCACGACCAACTGCTTGGCCCCAGTTGCCAAAGTGTTGAATGACAAATGGGGCATCAAGCGCGGGCTAATGACAACGGTTCACGCAGCTACCGCGACCCAAAAAACCGTAGATGGCCCCAGTAACAAAGACTGGCGCGGGGGACGCGGCATTTTGGAAAACATCATTCCTTCTAGCACTGGCGCGGCCAAGGCTGTAGGCGTGGTGATTCCTGCCTTGAACAAAAAGCTCACTGGCATGTCTTTCCGCGTGCCCACCTCTGACGTGTCTGTGGTCGACCTGACCGTCGAGTTGAACAGCCCAGCGACCTACGCCGAGATTTGCGCGGAAATGAAGTCACAAAGCCAAGGCGCCTTGAAAGGCGTATTGGGTTACACCGAGGACAAAGTGGTCGCTACAGACTTCCGCGGCGAACCTTGCACCAGCGTGTTTGACGCAGATGCCGGTATCGCTTTGGACACTACCTTTGTGAAAGTGGTGAGCTGGTATGACAACGAGTGGGGCTACTCCAACAAGTGCTTGGAGATGGTGCGCGTCATCGCCAAGTAATTGGTTTTTGCGCCATTAGGTGCATTTCTTGCTTTGTTTTGGTGCTTTTTTGGGTTTTGGCTCAAAAACAGCACCAATAACAATCAAATATCCAAGGAATTCACGATGGACGCACAAAAACAGGGCGCCGATGCACTATTTATTTTGCTAGGCGCTGTGATGGTTCTCGCCATGCATGCGGGCTTTGCCTTTTTAGAACTCGGCACCGTTCGCAAAAAAAACCAAGTCAACGCGCTGGTCAAGATCTTGGTGGACTTTTGCATGTCCACGCTGGCCTATTTTGTCGTGGGCTACGGCGTAGCCTACGGCACCAGCTTCATGGTCGGGGCGCAGACACTGGCCGATAAAAATGGCTACGAGTTGGTCAAGTTCTTTTTCTTGCTCACATTTGCCGCGGCTATCCCCGCCATTATTTCGGGCGGCATTGCCGAACGCGCCAAGTTTTGGCCCCAGCTGATTGCAACCGCCGTCATCGTAGGGTTTGTCTATCCCTTCTTTGAAGGCATTGCCTGGAACCAACATTTCGGCTTCCAAGCGTGGATCAAAGCCTTAACCGGCGATGAGTTCCATGACTTTGCAGGCTCCGTCGTGGTACATGCCGTTGGCGGCTGGTTGGCATTACCCGCCGTGCTTTTGCTAGGCGCGCGAAGCAACCGTTACCGCAAAGACGGTGCTATTTCCGCGCACCCTCCTTCAAGCATCCCATTCTTAGCCTTGGGCGCATGGATTCTCATCGTTGGCTGGTTCGGCTTTAACGTGATGAGCGCGCAAACCCTAGACAAAATCTCCGGCTTGGTAGCGCTCAACTCACTCATGGCCATGGTCGGCGGCACCTTGGTGGCATTGGTTTTGGGCAAGAACGACCCCGGTTTCGTCCACAACGGCCCCTTGGCCGGCTTGGTTGCAGTCTGCGCAGGCTCTGACGTCATGCACCCCATGGGCGCCTTAGTCGTCGGCGCAGTCGCTGGCGCCATCTTTGTCGGCATGTTCACCCTGACCCAAAACAAATGGCGCATCGACGACGTCTTAGGCGTTTGGCCATTACATGGCTTATGCGGAACATGGGGCGGCATCGCCGCGGGCGTTTTCGGCACAGAGGCATTCGGTGGCATAGGCGGCGTCAACCTGACCGCGCAATTAGCAGGCACCGCAATGGGCGCAACCTGGGCGTGTATTGCAGGCTTCGTGGTTTATGGCGTGTTGAAGCTCACAACGGGTTTGCGGATGAGCCAAGAAGACGAATACGAAGGCGCAGATCTAGCTATCCACAAAATCAGCGCTTCACCAGAACGCGAAGCAAGCTGGTAATTTCATGTCCAGCCAATTAACAAAACCAACATTTCCGCCATAAAACACACTAAATTTACAAAACCAAGCCTTTTTTGTGGTGAATTACATGAAAACTCTTGTGTTTTTTTTCAACATGTGTTCCATAATGGGCGCGCAGTGTTTTTGTAATAAGAAACGACTGCTTGTTTGGTGATAGGTTAGTTTCGGTTCGGGACTCCATCGCTTTTTTATTGTGTTTTAAGGAGTCCCTTTCATGGGCAACAAACTGTACGTCGGCAACCTGCCGTATTCTGTACGCGACAGCGATCTTGAACAGTCTTTTGGACAGTTCGGTGCTGTTACAAGCGCCAAAGTCATGATGGAGCGCGATACCGGTCGCTCCAAAGGTTTTGGTTTCGTCGAAATGGGCAGCGATGCCGAAGCACTTGCTGCTATCGAAGGCATGAACGGCGCACCTTTGGGTGGCCGTAGCCTGGTAGTTAACGAGGCGCGTCCCATGGAGCCACGTCCTCCCCGCACTGGTGGCGGTGGTGGTTACGGCGGTGGTGGTGGTGGCGGCGGCTACGGTGGTGGTGGCCGTGAAGGCGGCGGCGGTGGCGGCGGTTTCCGTAGCCCCTACGGTGGCGGTGGCCGCAGTGGTGGTGGTGGCGGCGGTCGTGAAGGCGGTGGCGGCGGTGGTCGCGGCGGCTTTGGCGGCGGTGGCAACAGCTACTAAGCAACACTTTGCGCTTTAAGCGCAAATATTAAAAGGCTCCTCAGGGAGCCTTTTTTGTTGGCCGCGGCATGATCACGCCTTTGACTCGGCCTTGTAGCTGCATGACTTGCGACAAGTTGTCGTAGTCCATCCAGTCAGCCGTGAACCGATCTCCGTTCTCGCGCGTCATCTCGACGGG
>CANBZB010000138.1 GCA_947373745.1 Burkholderiales bacterium
CGGTCAATTCCGGCTTCACGCAAACGAAAACTCAAAGTGCCCAATACCAGCAACAATGGCAGACCTGCAGAAAACCCCAAAAACAGCATGCGCCAAGAGGCGGGTTCTAAATAGACATGCCAGGCATCGTGCCAACTGGGCTGGTTGGAGGTTGCAGAGTTTGGACTTGTTGTATCGTTCATAGCCCCTATTTTGAGGGTATTGCTTAGAGGAATTTTTATGCTCCTGAAACGCGCATTGCTTTATGTTGTTTTGATGTCTGCCAGCGCTCTGGCTGGCGCGCCTGTGCTCGCGCGCGAAGGCGTCGAGGTGGGCAAAGAATCTGCGTTCGCCAACCTAGTGCCTGCTGCCGAAGTGGAGCAATCGGCACGTCAGCAGTACGCGCAAATGCTGAAAGAAGCGGCTAGTAAAAACGCTTTAGGCCCTGATGACCATCCACAGGTACAACGACTTCGCCGCATTTCAAAAGAACTCATACCGTTCGCTTTGCAATGGAATCCGCGCGCCAAAGATTGGGCGTGGGAAGTGAACTTGATTGGCTCCAACCAAATCAATGCGTTTTGTATGCCGGGTGGCAAGATCGCTTTTTACACCGGCATCTTGAGCCAACTCAAACTCACTGACGACGAAGTGGCGATGGTAATGGGCCATGAAATCGCCCATGCATTGCGTGAGCATGCGCGTGAACGTATGGGTAAATCGGTGGCGACAGACGGCATCGCAAGAATAGGTAGCACTATCGCTGCAGCCGCATTTGGCATCAACCCAAACTTGACAGACTTTGTGGCGAGACAAGGCGCTAACTTGATTTCGCTCAAGTTCAGCCGTGACGACGAAACCGAAGCCGACTTGGTCGGCATGGAACTCGCCGCACGTGCGGGTTACAACCCTGAGTCTGGTGTGTCGCTGTGGCAAAAAATGAGCGAGGCTAACAAAGGTGCGCCACCGCAATGGTTGAGTACGCACCCTTCAGGTAATTCACGTATCCAAGAGATTCAAGCCAATTTGCCTAAAGTGATGCCCCTATACGAACGCGCCAAAGTCGTTCGATAAATATTTAGGTGCCACCCACATACGGGTTGCTAACACGCTCACGACCAAACGTACTTTCAGGCCCGTGCCCTGGAATAAACACGGTGTCGTTGCCCATGGGCCACAAGCGTTGCGTGATGCTGTCAATCAAGTCTTGGTGGTTACCGCGCGGAAAGTCGGTGCGGCCAATGCTTCCAGCGAACAACACATCGCCAACAAACGCACGTTTGATTTCTGGTGAATAAAAAACTACATGGCCTGGGGTGTGGCCAGGGCAGTGGCGCACTTGCAAAGTGTGTTTGCCTAAGGTGACCGTATCGCCATCATGCAACCAGCGCGTAGGTGTGAATGCGCGTGATGGAGGAAACCCATAACTCGCAGCGGCTTGCGCCAAGCCATCAATCCAAAATTGGTCGTCTTCGTGCGGCCCGATGATTGGAAGCTTCAAGCGTTCAGCTAACTCGGCTGTTCCGCCCGCATGGTCGATGTGTGCATGCGTGATCCAGATTTGCTCTAAGGTGACACCGAGTTGCTTGCACCCATCGAGCAACATGTCTAAGTCACCACCTGGATCGATGATGGCGCCGCGCATAGTTTCATCGCACCACACCACGGAGCAGTTTTGTTGGAAAGGGGTGACGGGGATAGTTTCGTATTGGAGCATGTGGAAACTGTTTCAGTGTTGACTATTGAAACAGCTAGCTGATTGTGCCAAAACAAAACTTAGAGCCATTGAGAAGCACCATTTAGGCGAAGGTGTGATTTGGTTGAGTCATTTGCCACTCTGGATACACGCTGCCACATACCATCTTTAAAATTGAATGCGTAAGTAGCGGGCTGGTCTTGTACATCAACGGGCGTAATGAAGCTCAACACGATGCTTTTAAACTCACTTGCCCGCACTTTTTGGCTCAACCAAAATATTTTCAACAAGGTCGATTCGGCTTTGGGGACGGGCAGTAGTCCTTTTTCCCATTTGGCAATAGCTTGATCGGATTTGTCAAATAAAACTGCGATGTCAGCTTGCGACATTTGTAATTGCTTGCGCATAAAGCGAAACTCTTCTGCGCGCATAGTGAAAGGGGTTGATGCAATAGCGCGGCTAATTTCGAAATAGAGCCCAGTGAGATTTTCATAAGAGATAGTTTCGTCTCCATCACTATCTTCAACAGTGAAGCCGTTACGCAGATAAACGTTTGAAAGGCCAACGCCTGTCATGTGATGTTGTTTCATTTCGCCACTATTACCGTTATTACTTTGATTTTTTCCAATTTATTCCAGTCCTCTTGTATGCCGTCAAGACCTGCAATCACTACCCGAATGCGTAAACCGCGATGCAACACATTTGCACGCAATTGGTTGTTCTGCATCTCGGGTCCAAATGCGTTTCCTTTTTGTAGGCATCTGAGCACGTCTGCATGGTCGAATCCGTTGATAACCATTTCCGCTTCAGCATGTCGTGTAAAACGCACTGCCGCGGAATTAGAAAGAACCAAAGATCTGACGCTTGCCGTAAGCTTGGGATTGAACACTCCAAACGAAAACATAATTCTATATAAAGTATAGTTTTTGGCAAGCAAATTTTTCTTAATTGCAGACGGATTTACTGAAAAGAAATGTCGAGAAGTAATAAATAATTCAGTTTATGAATCAAATGGAGATATAAAGATACATAGACATAAATTTTTGTGATGCGTTGCTCACATTCTTAGCAATTTGGCCCGCTAATAACCAGTCACTAGAAAATTTGTGATCTGTCATTTACGCAATCACACTCAAAACACCACAACAAAGGCGCCCGATGCAACACCCAGAACTCCACCAACGTATCCATGACAGTTTCATGCGCCAGGGCATGATGCAGCACTTAGGTGTGCGCTTGGTATCGGTCAAGCCGGGAATGGTGGAGTTGTCTTTGCCTTATTCTGAGCGCGTAACGCAACAACAAGGCGGCTACCACGGTGGTGCGATGGGTGCTCTGGCAGATATTGCTGGCGGTTACGCAGCACTGACGCAAGCGCCAGATGGATATGAGGTGACAACGGTTGAATACAAAATTAATTTCCTGGCTGCATTTCAAGACGGTGAGCTGCGGGCACGTGGCTTGGTGATTCGCGCTGGTAAAAAATTGATCGTTACCACCGCAGAAGTTGTGCATTTAGATGCTGATGGGAAAGAATCACCTTGCGCATTGATGCAGCAAACGATTGCAGTAGTGCAGAAACGCTACTAGTTTCAAGGCTTAAAACATAGGTCGTTATTTGCCACCCAAAGCCTTCGCTAAAAAATCAATCAATACCGATATGCGATGCGGTACATAGCGGTTACTTGGAAGTACCGCATAAATACCAAGGGGCTCAGGCTCAAAATCACTTAACACCTGCACCACGCTGCCGTTGTCTAAAAAAGCCTGGGCAATAAAGTCAGGTGGTCGGGTGATGCCAAGCCCTTGAGCGGCAGCTTGTAACAAAGCTTCTCCATTGTTAGCGGCTAAGCGGGGCCGCACGGTGACATGAATTTCATCGTCCTTATGCCCATATGCCCATGTGGTGGATTGAAACTCTTGCGAATATACAAGGCACGCGTGATGCGCCAAATCACGCGGATGCTTGGGACGACTGTGCTGGGCCAAATAGTGCGGTGAAGCCACGGTCAATAAACGCGAGTCTCCAAGTTTGCGCACGATATCGCCGGGTTCTAAACGGTTGGTGATGCGAATCGAAAGATCGATGCCTTCTTCAATCAATTTGCTGCGGCGGTCAGAGAAATCCATGACCAACTCAATTTGCGCATGTGCTTGTGTGAACTCCAACAAGGCGGGCATCAGGCGTTGCAATCCAAAATTCAATGGCAGCCCTAAGCGAATGCGACCGCGGGGAACGGTTTTTTCCTCCAAGAGGCTTGATTCCGCTGCATCCACCATATTCAAAATGACGCGGCATTTTTCAAGATAAGCCGAACCCGCTGTGGTCAATGTCAGACTCCGCGTGCTGCGGGTCATCAATTTGGCGCCGAGTTGTTTCTCTAGTGCAGCAATCTGGCGGGTGACGACCGATCGGGCGACATCGAGTTGGTCGGCCACGGCGGTAAAACTGCCTGTTTCGGCAATCCGCACAAAGAGTTGCATTGCATTGAGTTTGTCCATTGTTGCTAATTTTGCAACAAATAATTGAAGATTGTGTGCTTTTTCTTTTGGGTTTGCGCTTCTACATTACTGGCTCAGTACCCAACTCCTTGTATGCAGAACTTCAAAAACGTCTTATTTGTGCCCCACGGCGCGCCAACTTTTGCGCTCAACCCTGGTGCAGCGGGCGCTGCAATGTCGGCCATCACGCAAAAACTACCACCCCCGCGTGCCATCGTTGTGGTGAGCCCGCATTGGGACACACGAATCCCGACCGTCGGCACTGCGACACAACTGGAAACCATCCATGACTTTTATGGATTTCCTCAAGAGTTGTACCAAATGCAATATCGCGCAACGGGTTGTCCTGAAGTTGCTAAAGAAGTGGTGCTGGCTCTGCAGACAGCAGGTTTTGACGTGGCCCAAGACAGCGCGCACGGTTTGGACCACGGCGCATGGCAACCCTTGCGTCAAATGTTTCCTGACGCAGATGTACCCATCGTCCCTCTCTCTATGCAAATGCATGAAGGTCCCGCGCATGCGTATCGCATGGGACAGGCGTTAGCAACCTTGACTGAAAAAAATATTTGGGTGCTAGCTTCGGGCAACATCACACACAACTTGAGAGATTGGCATGTGGTGGCGTCTACTAGCGGACAAACACCTGCGTATGTACAAGTGTTTGCAGACTGGGTCGAAGAAAAACTCAAAGCGCATGATGCAAAGGCCCTAATCAATTACCGCCAACAAAGCGCCGAAGGACGTCAGGCGCATCCTAGCGAAGACCACTTGCTACCACTTTTTGTTGCGCTTGGTGCTGCAGGCGATACCGCACAAGCACAAGCTTTTTACCGTGGCGTGAGTGACTATGTCATTGCCATGGACGGCTATGCCTTTGTGCAGTAAGCGCACAGATATGAAACAACACTACACCGCCATCGCCAAATTGTTTCACTGGGGCATGGCGCTTTTAATCGCTGGTTTAGTCACCATGGGTTTTGTGATGACCGACATGGCGTTGTCTCCAGAAAAGCTGCAGTACTACGCTTGGCACAAATGGGCCGGTGTGAGTGTGTTCATGTTGGTGTGGTTGCGGTTGTTGTGGCGTGTGATCAACCCGCCCCCTGCGTACCCCGACAACATGTCAATATGGATGCAACGCTTGG
>CANBZB010000139.1 GCA_947373745.1 Burkholderiales bacterium
ATATTGCATGGCATTGACCTCACCTTGATGGAGGGCGAGTTTTGTGCGGTGGTGGGTCCATCTGGCTCTGGTAAAAGTACGCTTCTCAATACTGTGGGTTTATTGGACAGACCCAGCAGCGGGAGTTTAAAAATTTGCGGGCAAGAAACTTCGCTCTTGTCGGACCAAGGGTTGACGCATTTGCGTGGGCACAAGATTGGGTTCGTTTTTCAATACCACTATCTTCTGAGCGCGTTCTCAGCACTTGAGAATGTGATGATGCCCATGTTTGCGGATGCGGGTTTTGCAAACACCGCCATGCGCGAGCGTGCAGCATTTTTATTAGAGAGCGTAGGCCTGACACCATGGTTGCATGCACCTGCCACCCATTTATCGGGCGGTCAGCAGCAGCGTGTTGCCGTAGCGCGTGCCTTGGCTATGAAGCCTGCATTGATATTGGCAGATGAACCTACAGGAAATTTAGACACCAAGAGTGCGGATGGTGTTTTCGAACTTTTGCAATCGGTGTGCAAAGAGCAGGGGACTACAGTTTTGTTTGTGACACACAACCCGTTGCTATCTGCGCGGTGTGAGAAAACGATTGAGGTAGTGGATGGGCGAATACGCTAGTTGCGCCAACTATCTTTTGATCAAACTAGCAAGCTTATTCAGTCTTGGTAGGTTCAGGTTTAGGCGCCGTGTGAACCATTTTTTGTGTGTATTGGCGTGGAATGGGTTTGGCTTCTTCAGGGTCAACGCATAGTCCATTGGCATTAGGTACTTTGTTGATATCTGACAAACACTTCCAGCGACCCTTACAGACCATGGGGCCCGTCACATTGACCTTTGTTAATGAAGTACCGGGTGGGCAAGCAGAGCCTTTGCTGTCCAAAGGTCGCATGCAATAGCCCTCAAAGGTCCAAGAAAGACCGGGGGGACACGAAACCTTTTCTGCTGCGACGTTCAAACTCAGAAGTAATGAAGCGCCTAGACACAAAATAACACGTTTGAAAGACATATTTGCCTATCCTTTAAACCTTGTCGCGGACTACGTTTATCATTTGCTGGTCTTTGTCTAGCGCCATTACCTCGTCAAAACGCCAACCGAAATTGAGCAACATGGTGAGAAAGAGGCGAATAGGAACACCGTCACCAGAGTAATCTGCGACATGGGTCATCTCAATAAATGTGCCATTTGCATCTTCCTTGATGGGAAATTCAAAGAAAGGGAATTTCTTTTTGGCGGCTTCCGCAACTTTCACAACCTCTGCTTTCGCGACACCTTCACGGCCATAGCCCTTGCCGATTAAGGTGATGGTTTTTGCCTCGGTTGATAAACGTAGGAAGAAGGGGTAGACGATTTGCCAGCTTTTGTCTAACTTTAAGTCGCCGTTTTCTTGCATTTCGGTACGGACTTGGCGTTTTCTGTCCGTCAATACCTCATCCAGTGCTTGTAGGGTGACTAAGTTGGCTTTGATCGACATCGGGGCATCGCTGTCCATAGACTTGCAGCGCGTTTCCTCAATGGCATCCATGACATGGTGTGAATAACGGGGCACATCGCGCCAATTCACGATCATGCCGTCCTGCATTTGGATTTGAAGAATCTTGACAACGTCTTCAAACACAGGAATTTTGACTTTGATTGATGCAGGGGACGTCTGGGCTGGAAAATCTCGGTACAGGTGCTCAGGTTTACGCAATATAAAGGTTCTGTAGTTCACCACGTCATTGATTACGTTGTCTACATTGATGCCAAAAAAGTAATGCTTAACGTTTTTCTCTTCGCAAACCTTTTTATAAAAGAAATTTAAATGTTTCTTTAGGTTTGCTAAGCCACCGTATTTTTTTAGTAGATCTTCCATGTGCTCACCCTGTTAATGTCGTCGGTAAAAAAGAAAACTTTTTGTTACCGACAAAAAGGGAGCGTTGACGAAGGAAAAGGTTAAATCACCTTGACCAAGGATGTCGCCCCAACGCGAATTGTAGGGCGGAAACTAAATATTACAAATGTGTAATCTGTGTAAAAGGATAAGTTTTTACTAATTTAACTTCAGGCTCAGTACAAACACCAACCGAATTTGGATTGCCGCCACCCAAACACTTGCCACTAGACACGCAAAGTGTTGGGCCCAGGACACTAGGCTTAGACAATGTGGATGGCGCTGGGCAGGAGGCCTCTTGTTTCCCAGCAGCCTTGGCACACTGCATACCAGAGAAGCTCCATTTCAGGTTGGCTGGGCAAATAACTTTTTCGGCACGTGCAGAAACACACAGCAGAGCGACTGCTAGAAGAATGCCTATGTTTTTAATGCCCGCCATAACTACCCCTGTTTAGTGAAATCAACTCGGTATCGGTATCACTGAGCAATGACTTTAGTGGGGAAGAACTTGTTCTACGTCAAATTGAAGCCACTTGTAATGAACTATTACAAAGATTTAACCAAGCTGTGGCTTACTAATTACCTTTTAGAGCCAATCGGCAAATAAATGTGACAGTTTGATTTGCAAAAGGTCTGATTTGTAAGTCGCCCCCATGCGCCAAGGCGATTTCACGGCACAGGCTTAAACCTAAACCCGAGCCTTGTTGCGCAGTGGCTTCATGGTCGGTGGAGTCAAGGTGGCGATAAAACCTCTCAAACACACGTTCATCTAGACCCGCAGCGCTTAAATGGGTGGTGTTCGATATGGTGAAAGTGAGATGCTTAGCGTTGCAGGACGCATCAAAAATAACTTTTCCACCCGAGAAGTTGTATTTGAAAGCATTGCTAAAGAGGTTGAGCATCAATTGGGTGATCAAGTCTTTGTCGGCGACTAACGTGATATTTTTTTCAAGCGCTTTTGTAATCTCAATATCCGGACGGTAGTTAGAGTAATCCTCCACCAAATGGTCCACCAGGTTATTGAATTGGAGGGTTTCTTTTTGGCTTGCCAAGCGCCCAGCATCAGCCTGCGAGAGCATTAGTAATTTGTTGGTAATTGAAATCAGTCTCTCGACCTCGTCCATGACCAACGAAAGTTGAATTTGCTCGTCTGAACCGTCTTTAGAGCGGTTGATGAGCCTTTGTAAATGGCCGCGAACAATGGTGAGTGGCGTTTTAAGTTCGTGTGACGCATCGCTAGAAAAGCGATTGGCTTGCTGGTAGCTTAAGCGCGACCTGTCTATCAAGTCATTGAAGTAATCGATGAAACTGGATAACTCTCGGTAAGAGTTGTCGGGCTCCAGATGAGAGCGGCTATGGGGATCTTTGATGTCAATCTTGGCGAGTAATTTTTGAATATTTTTGAAGGGCCTCAGCGCTGCATAAGAAATTACCAGCGTGAGAAAAATAGCGTAAAAAATCAAGATAGGGTAGAGCTGTAAGCCCATACGATCGCGCACATCCAAAATATCGAACATGCGCTGCTTTAAAACACTTTTCTTCAGGGCAACCCAATGGGGTACAGCGCCTGCAATGCGTGGTTCAAAGAGTCTCCATTCCTCTCCATTGACTTCTACATCTTGGTACCTAACGATGGCGTTGTCTAATTGGTCATCCAGCACTTTCCAGCCAGTAGGCGTTTGTTGTACAGCGTCTAGCAGGTTGCTAGCAAAATTTCCGTGACCAGCATCTTGGGATGTAAAAACCAATATTTCATCCAGCTGAAGCCCTTCGATGGCATATACCAAGTGGTTTTGAAGTTTGTCAACAATAGGCCTATCACCGGAGGAATGACTAATGCGCGTGATTTGCCTGCCAAATAATTCGCTTTGGTAGGTAATAAGCGGTGCACTGGCCGAGTAGCGAATGGTGAGGCGTGATGCAAGAACAAATATAGCAACGCCTAAAAAAACGAAAGCAAATATTCTTAACTTTAAAGAACGCTTCATTGGAAGGCGTTGAGTCTGTAGCCTACGCCACGAATAGATTCAATAGGAAATGGTTGCGTATTTTTCGGGTTTGTATCAGCGAGTTTTTTTCTTAGGCGCTGGATACACACGTCCACAATATTGGTGCCCGTATCAAACTCAATGCCCCACGAACGTTTAAGGATTTGTTGGCGTGAAAAGATCTGTCCCGGAGAGAGCATCAAGCACTCTAAAAGCATGAACTCTCTTTGCGTCAATGTGACGGATCGTCCTTGGTAAGTGGCTACACGAGTAAAGCGGTCTAAAGAAATGCCGCTTTGTTCGATCGCCTTTTCAATACTACCGACTTTGCGTTGTACCAAGGTCTGAAGTCGGATGATCAATTCCTCCACGAAAAAAGGCTTGGGCATATAGTCGTCAGCCCCAGACTGAAACACCTTGAGCCTATCGTCGAGTTCAGTTCTGGCTGTGAGCATGATGACGGGCGTAGTGAATTCCTTCCTACGGTATTCCTGTATGACCTGAAAACCGTCCAGCAATGGAAGACCTACATCGAGCACGATGGCATCAAATGTTTTGATCAAGGCGGTATTTAGGCCTCTGAACCCATCGGACTCATGGTGGGTCGTTATATTGGCTGCAGCAAAGCCTGAGATGACGAAGTCAGCAATTTTTTGTTCATCTTCAATCAGAAGTACGTCCATGCTGTGATTTTGACCGATGACGGATGCTTATATGTCCAATTACTAAGTTGTAATAATCTTGGGTGTCGTGCGGTCAAAGCTACGATAGGGTAGTTTTATTCACGCGACATTCACATCTTGAGAGAAACCATGTCTGACGCAAACAAGTTCAAGCTAGCAGGAGTAATGGGTATGCCCATTTACCAATCACGCTCCCCCATCTTGCACAACTACTGGTTAGCAAAATACGGGTTGAAGGGCGCGTATGGACACTTTCCTGTCGAACTCCACAACTTAGAAGCGGCTATTCGTGGTTTGTCAGCTTTAGGTTTGGCCGGTTGCAACATTACCTTGCCGCACAAAGTGCACGCCATGCAGATGATGGACTACATAGATCCGTTGGCTCAGCGTATGGGTGCTATCAATTGCATCGTGGTGCAAGAAGATGGAGCATTGCATGGCTTTAACCATGATGGTTATGGATTCATACAGTCTGTGAAAGACGCTAAGCCTGACTGGCGCGCCGATGAGGGGCCGACCTTGGTATTGGGGGCAGGCGGTGCTGCCAGAGCCATTGTGTTGAGTTTGGTGGATGCAGGCGCGAAAGAGATTCGCTTGGTTAATCGGACCACAGCAAAGGCCCAAGAACTCACAACAGGTGTTGAGTCTGTTGTCAAAGTTTTTGATTGGAGTGAGCGCAATGAGTGCATGCGTGGCGTAGCTATGCTGGTGAATACGACCAATCAAGGT
>CANBZB010000140.1 GCA_947373745.1 Burkholderiales bacterium
TAGAGCTCACCAGTTTCCATTTCTAAGGCGGTGACGCCGACTACGTCGCCACTTTCGTCGCGGATTAAATCAAGCGCCATCCACTCGACAAAGAAAGTCGTTTTAGCAGCGACGTTTTGTTGGTAGAGGGTGTGCAACATGGCGTGGCCTGTGCGGTCGGCTGCAGCGCATGCACGTTCAACGGCTTTTTCACCGTAGTTGGCGGTGTGACCGCCAAAAGGACGTTGGTAAATCGTGCCATCAGGATTGCGGTCGAAAGGCATACCCATGTGCTCTAAGTCGTAGACCACTTTGGGTGCTTCGCGGCACATGAATTCAATAGCGTCTTGGTCGCCTAACCAGTCTGAACCTTTCACGGTGTCATAGAAGTGGTAGTGCCAGTTGTCTTCGTTCATATTGCCCAAAGAGGCACCAATACCGCCTTGTGCAGCCACCGTATGTGAACGGGTAGGGAAGACCTTGGACAACACGGCGACGTTCAAGCCAGCGCGCGCCAATTGCAAAGATGCGCGCATGCCCGAACCACCGGCACCCACGATGACCACGTCAAACTTGCGACGGGGAATGGAACTTTTAACGGTCATGACTTACAGCCTCCAGAGAACCTGAATGGCCCAGCCGAGACACGACACCAGCCAAACCAAAGTAAAAACTTGCAAGAACAAACGCACACCCACAGGTTTGACGTAGTCCATCCAAATATCGCGCACACCCACCCACACGTGGTAGGTCAGGGCGATAAAGATCGAGAAGGTCAATGCCTTCATGCATTGGCCGCTAAAAATACCGGCCCATTTGTCGTAACCGATCTCGCCAGAAGTAAACAACACTTGGCTGAGAACGATCAAAGTAAATAAGGTGATTAACGCACCAGTGACGCGCTGGGCAAGCCAGTCGCGCAGACCGTAGTGTGCACCGACGACGATGCGCTTAGAACCGTAATTCACGGACATGGAAATACTCCTAGGAAATCAGTAAAGACCAAATAGCTTGGCGCCTAGGGCAGCAGTCAGCCCCAAACTCAAGACCAAGGTCACCACGGCAGAGGATTTGCCAAATTCTTTGCTAACCGCATGGTTGGCATCCATATACAAGTGACGAACACCAGCGATCAGGTGGTGTAAATAAGCCCAAATTAAGACCAACGCGACCAATTGAACGAGGATGCCGGGAACAAACCCAACACCAATGTTGAAAGCCGCTTTGAACTTAGCAAAGGAAATTTCTGACGACACAGAAGTGTCAAACATCCACACCACAAAGGGCAGTAACAAAAACATGACTAATCCGCTGATGCGGTGCAAGATAGATACAAATCCAGCAGCGGGTAGGCGGTAGGTGGGAAGGTCCACCAAAGCGTTGATATTTCGAAATTCAGGCCGCTTTTTGGCAAGCTCGGTCATGGGTGAAATCCTTATTGGGGTTTGTCAGAATATCTAAATAACGTTTCATTCTATTGCAACCTAACAAGTTGACATGTCAACTAAGTGCATTGCGATAGTGACGCGTATCAGTTCGATAAAGACCACGTCGTAGCTCCATTGGAACGTCGTTGTAAGTAAAAGCTATGCGTTCTACGCTCAGCAATGGGGCTTGGTTAGTCACCCCTAAAAGTTCGGCTTGCTGTGCGTCTGGATTGACAGCGCGAATGCGCTCCTCAGCGCGCACCATGCGCACACCAAATTCTGTCTCAAACAGCGCATACATAGCGCCGCGGTAGGTGCTCAGGCGCTCGGCTGTCAGTCCTTTGAAAGGGGTGGCGGGCAACCAAATGTCTTCCAAAATCGTCGCAACACCTGCAAATGACAAAACACGGGTAATCAGGAGAACCGCGTCACCGGCCCGCAGACTCAGTGCGCGGGCGATGTCGGCATTGGCACGTTGGCGCTTGCAGTCAATGATCGTGCGGTCAGCGGGACCTTCTTGCTGGCTGTCACCACTATCGGGCTGAAGTTTTAAGAACCGGTATTGCACCTGTTGTTCGGCGTGGGTCGCGACAAAAGTGCCTTTGCCTTGTCGCCGCACCAGCAGGTTGTCTGCGGACAGTTCGTCTATCGCTTTGCGCACTGTGCCTTGGCTGACGCGGTAGCGGGCGGCGAGGTCCATTTCGCTGGGAATGGCTTCGCCTGGCTTCCATTCGCCAGTTTGTAGGCCTTGCAAAATCAAATCCTTGATTTGCTGGTACAGGGGGCTGAAGGCGGGCGTGAGGCTGTCCATGGGTTGAATCATATCTTCTATAAGACATAAGACAATGCCATTGTGTCGATTTCGCGGGTAAACTCTCAAAAAGCTATTTTTAAATCACTTTTGGAGTTTTCATCATGAGCAAAAAACCTGTTCGCGTTGCCGTCACCGGTGCTGCTGGTCAAATCGGTTACGCCTTGTTGTTTCGTATCGCTTCAGGCGAAATGCTGGGCAAAGACCAACCTGTAATCTTGCAATTGCTCGAAATTCCGGAGGAAAAAGCCCAAAAAGCCCTCAAGGGCGTGATGATGGAACTCGAAGACTGCGCATTCCCTTTGCTCGCAGGCATGGAAGCCCATGCTGATCCCATGACTGCCTTCAAAGACACCGACTACGCTCTCTTAGTCGGTTCTCGTCCACGCGGCCCCGGCATGGAGCGCGCGGAATTGCTCGCCATCAACGGCGCCATCTTCACTGCCCAGGGCAAGGCTTTGAATGCCGTTGCTTCGCGCGACGTCAAAGTGCTGGTGGTCGGCAACCCAGCCAATACCAACGCCTACATCGCTATGAAGTCTGCGCCTGACTTGAAGCCAGGAAACTTCACCGCCATGCTGCGTTTGGATCACAACCGTGCTCTGAGCCAAATTGCTGCCAAAACAGGCAAAGCTGTGGCCGATATCGAAAAATTATGTGTGTGGGGCAACCATTCCCCCACCATGTACGCTGACTACCGCTTCGCCACGATCGCTGGCCAATCGGTCAAGACCATGATCAACGACCAAGAATGGAACGCCAATGTGTTCTTGCCAACGGTGGGCAAGCGTGGCGCAGCCATCATTGAGGCCCGCGGTTTGTCTTCAGCAGCCTCTGCCGCCAACGCTGCCATCGACCATATGCGCGACTGGGCACTAGGCACACATGGCAAGTGGGTGACGATGGGTATTCCTTCGCAAGGTTGGTACGGCATTCCGAAAGACGTGATGTTTGGTTTCCCAGTGACTTGCGAAAACGGCCAATACAAAGTGGTCGAAGGTTTGGAAATCGACGCCTTCAGCCAATCCTGCATTGACAAAACACTCAAAGAGTTGACCGACGAACAAGCGGGCGTAGCCCATTTGGTTTGATCTCGCGCGAGACTGACTTGAGCCATCCGCGCGACGTCTTGCTAGGGGCCCAGGCCTCTGGTGTCGTGATCCCAGTGTGCGATCACTACAGCGGCGTCGAAGCGCGGATGCGCAAAAGCTTGCAGCTGCAAGCTGAAATGACGCAGGAATTCGGTACCTGCGTGTTTGATGTCACCTTAGATTGCGAAGACGGCGCGCCGGTGGGCGGAGAAGCCGAGCATGCTGCGCTGGTGACAGAGCTTGCTTTAACTGCTGATTCGAACGCGCGGGTCGCAGTGCGTGTGCATGCAGTGGACCATTCCAGTTTCGAAGCTGATATTGCCTACATAGCTGGCAAATCGGGTCAGCACTTGTCGCACATCATGGTGCCGAAAGTGGAGACGCTTGCCGATGTAGAGCGTGCAGAGCGTGCCTTGCAATCCGCTGGCGCTAACGATCTACCGATCCATGTTTTGATTGAATCCCCCACCGCGGTGCACAACGCTTTTGCGATTGCTAGCCATCCCCGTGTGCAGTCATTAAGTTTTGGTTTGATGGATTTTGTATCGACCCACAATGGCGCAATTCCTGCGCAAGCCATGCAGTCTGCGGGGCAATTCAGCCATCCATTGGTGGTGCGTGCCAAGCTAGAAATTGCCAGCGCTTGCCATGCGCACGGCAAAGTTCCATCGCATTGTGTGGTGACTGAGTTCAGTGACACCCATGCCATGCGCGCCGCGGCTGCGCGTGCTTCGCAAGAATTTGGCTTTACCAGGATGTGGAGCATCCATCCTTCACAAATCCGCCCCATACTAGAGGCCTTGTCGCCCAAAGCCGCTGAAATAGAGTTGGCCAGCGAAATAGTTTTAGCAGGGTTTACGTCCCAATGGGCGCCTATCAGCCACCAAGGTCATTTGCATGACCGTGCAAGTTACAGGTTTTATTGGCAGGTGTTGGAACGTGCACATAGCACTGGCAGACATTTGGCAAAAGAGGTGTTGGAATTTTTTACAGATACAACCGGAGACAACCATGCATGACACTTTGAATCCAAGACTGCAACAAAATGTTTTGCTGGCATTTATGCGGGGTTTGGGCGATAGCCCTTTCTTGTCTTCTTTGTTATTGGTTCTGAGCGGTGTTTTTGCGCCAAATGCATTTGCTTTGGACTTAGACGAAAAAGCGCTAGCTGTAGCAGAACAAGTGCACACAGGTCGCATCGTTTGCGAACTGGGCAATGTAGTCCACATTACTCCCGACGCCCAAAACCGCGGATTCTTCACCTTGCAGATGGGCAAATATCGTTTTCATGTGTCGCCAGTTTCTTCGGCCACCGGTGCCGTCCGTTTAGAAGACGCCCAAGCCGGCGCCATGTGGTTGCAGCTTGCGAACAAATCCATGCTGATGAATAGCAAACTTGGCCAGCGCTTGGCTGACGAATGCCAAAGTCCTGCCCAAGTTGCCGTGGCTGAGGCCATGAAAAAAGGTCCAGCATTCAATTTGCTTGAAGGCCCCGCACCAAGCATGGCCAGAAAATAAATGTGTACCTGACCCCAATTAATTTCATTTTTTAGCTAGGAGAGAGAACGATGTTGAAAGCTTACCGAGACCATGTGGCTGAACGTGCTGCTTTAGGTATTCCACCTTTGCCTTTGAGCGCAAAGCAAACGGGCGAGTTGATTGAGTTGTTAAAAAACCCTCCGAAGGGTGAAGAAGCGACCTTGGTCGATTTGATTACCCACCGCGTGCCTGCAGGTGTGGATGATGCGGCAAAAGTGAAAGCTTCCTACCTCGCAGCTGTGGCGCACGGTTCAGAAAAATGTGCTTTGCTGTCTGCTGA
>CANBZB010000141.1 GCA_947373745.1 Burkholderiales bacterium
GCGTTTTTCTACGACCGCTTGTCGGCCAGTTTGCGTGAACAAGGCTTCTCCGCGCAAGAAGTCGAAGCCGTCTTGGCCCTGCGTCCACAAGAGCTCTCTGACATCACGCGTCGCCTGCAAGCCGTGCGTGCTTTTGCCGCATTGCCTGAAAGCCAAGCCTTGGCTGCCGCCAACAAACGCATCGGCAATATCTTGAAAAAAGCAGACGACGTACAAGGCGATGTCAATGAAAATCTGCTCGCCGAAGCCGCAGAAAAAGCGTTGTTCCAAACCATGCAACGCTTAACGCCAGAGGCACATAAGCAATGGGTGGCTGGCGACTACACCGCCTCTTTGCAAACCCTCTCCGCCTTGCGCACACCGGTAGATGCTTTCTTCGACGATGTGATGGTCAATGCCGAAGATCTCCCACTGCGTCACAACCGCCAGCGCTTGCTCAAGCAGTTGCATGTGGCGATGAACCAAGTGGCCGATTTGGCTTGTTTGGCGGTTTAAGGCAAACACATGATCACTAAACTCGTCATCCTCGACCGCGACGGCACCATCAACCACGACAGCGACGAGTACGTCAAATCGGCACAAGAGTGGACGCCCATGCCCGGGGCGCTCGAAGCGATTGCGCGACTGAACCATGCCGGTTGGCATGTGGTGGTCGCGTCTAACCAATCGGGCTTAGGTCGTGGCTTGTTTGATGTCGCCGCGCTCAATGCCATGCACGCCAAGATGCACAAAATGTTAGGTGCTGTGGGTGGGCGTGTAGACGCGGTTTTTTTCTGCCCGCATAGCCCAGATGAGAACTGCAGTTGCCGCAAACCTGCTTCAGGTTTGTTCGAGCAAATCGGCGAACGCTACGGCATGGACCTCAAGGGCGTGCCCGCTGTGGGCGACCATTTGCGCGATTTACAAGCCGCTACCGCAGTGGGTTGCGAGCCGCACTTGGTGATGACCGGAAAGGGCGCGCAACACAAAGGCCAAAGCAACTTGCCAAAAGATTTCCCAACCAATACCCAGGTGCATGAAGACCTGTCTGCCTTTGTAGATTGGTTGTTGACCAAGACCCAAACGGCGGCTAAATCCAGCGCTAAAGCCACGCAAACTTCCCATAGCGTCGGAAGTTCTGCATGATCGCTTTTTTGCGTTCGGTGCTCCACATGGCTGTGATGGCCATCAGCATCGTTCCTTGTGCGCTGTTGATTGTGTTGAGCGCGGCGGTGGGTGTTGGCGCTCCGGCGCGCTACAAGGTTGCGCAGTTTTGGTTGTGGTTGAGTATCCAAGCAGCGCGCGTCATATTAGGTATCGAATACCGAACTCAAGGATTTGAGAACCTACCCGTTGGCCAAACCAGCCCTGCGATTTTGTTGGTCAAGCACCAGTCGACCTACGAAACATTTTTGATGCCGGCCATCATGCCCCATCCTCTCGCCTATGTGTTCAAGCGTGAATTACTCTATGTGCCATTTTTTGGCTGGGCGATTGGCTTGCTCGACATGGTGCACATCGACAGATCGCAACGCGCCAAAGCCTTTGCCAAAGTCGTTGAGCAAGGCAAGGCTTTGTTAGAAAAAGGCGTGTGGGTCATCATGTTTCCTGAAGGCACCCGTATCCCGCGAGGACAACGTGGCGTCTACAAAAGCGGTGGTGCAAGGCTTGCGATTGCAACGGGCGCCCCCGTGATTCCGATTGCGGTGACATCGGCAACTTGCTGGCCACGCAAAGCCTTCATCAAATACCCTGGCGTGGTCGATGTGTCTATCGGTGCGCCCATCCCAAGCGTTGGACGCGATGCTGACGAACTCACCAAGCAGGTCGAGCAGTGGATCGAATCGGAAATGCAGAGGCTCGATCCAGAGGCCTATGCCGAAACTGTTGTAACCAAGGCCTGAAGTTTTCAAGAATGGGGCAGTTCATTCAACGTGTGCTGGACCTCTTCGATGTGGCCCCATCGACTATTGCAGCGCAATTTGCACATCCACGTGCCAGTCGGCATATTGCTTTAGCCACATGCGATGTGGCCTATGCCTTTCGCCGTGCCAAGCGGCGCACGATCGGGATGGTCATTGGCCCTGATGGGCTAGAGGTCAGCGCGCCGCGTTGGGTGACAGTCGGCGAGATCGAATCTACTTTGCACGAGAAGGCCGATTGGATTGTGCGCAAACTCCTAGAAATGCAAGAGCACCAACGCCGCTTGGGCGAAGCCCGCATCCAATGGCGCGATGGCGTGGTATTGCGCTACCTCGGCGCATCCTTGCAAGTGGTGCTCGACTCTTCCGCTGCCCTGAAAAAAAATAGCGCACAACTTGAAACTTTGGGTGACGAAAGCGCCGCAAGTTTTGTTTTACGCATAGGCCTCCCCATAACCGCAAGCCCCGAGCAAATCCGTGACGCAACCCAGGCGTGGCTGATGCGCCGCGCCAAAGAACTATTCGCCGAACGTTTGGACCACTTTGCGCCGCAATTAGGCGTTGCTTGGAAGCGCTTGTCGCTCAGCAGCGCGTCCACGCGTTGGGGTACCGCCTCAGCAGATGGGGCGATTCGGCTGAATTGGCGGTTGATCCACCACAAGCTAGAGGTGATTGACTATGTGGTCGCCCATGAACTCAGCCATTTGCGGGTGATGGACCACAGCCCCCAGTTCTGGGACACCGTCAAAAGCGTGATGCCAGACTACCCCGCGCGCCGCCGTGTGTTGCGCGACGAGCCGCTGGCGCCGTGGGGCTAATTTCCTGCTTCCCTAATTTCCCGTCATAATTGACGTTTACGTAAACGTAAACTAAAAACGTCAAGTACTTATGGCCACCCACTACTCCATCAGCGACCTAGCGCGCGAGTTCGATCTCACCACCCGCGCTATCCGCTTTTATGAAGACATGGGGCTGCTGCAGCCCGAGCGCTCGGGCCCTGCGGGTCGAAACCGTGTGTATTCCGGCAGAGACCGCACCCGTCTCAAACTCACCTTGCGCGCCAAACGTTTGGGTCTGTCTTTGACAGAGGCCAAAGACCTGATCGACATGTACGACAGCCCGCGCGACACCGGGCCACAACTTGAAAAATTCTTGGTCGTCTTGGCCGACCACAAGCGCCAACTCGAAGCCCAAATGGCCGAGTTGCAAGCCAACTTGGAAGAAGTCAAATCCCACGAAAAAGAGGCGCGCTCACTGCTCAGCAAGCAAGGCGGCAAGACCAAAGGAGCCAAACCATGAACAATTTGCCAGGACTCAATTTCCAACTCGGCGAAGACATCGACGCACTGCGCGACGCCGTGCGTGAATTCGCGCAAACCGAGATCGCGCCCCGCGCAGCGGAAATTGACCGCAACGACCAATTTCCCATGGACCTCTGGCGCAAGATGGGCGACTTAGGCGTGCTGGGCATCACAGTGGGTGAAGAATTTGGTGGCGCCAATATGGGTTACCTAGCCCATATGGTCGCGATGGAAGAAATATCCCGCGCCTCTGCCAGCGTCGGCTTGAGCTACGGCGCGCACAGTAATTTGTGTGTGAACCAAATCAAACGCAATGGCACTGACGCGCAACGTCAAACATATTTGCCCAAACTCATCAGCGGCGAACATGTGGGTGCTTTGGCGATGTCTGAGCCCAATGCCGGCAGCGACGTCATCAGCATGCAACTCAAAGCCGAAGACAAAGGCGGCTACTACGTCCTTAACGGCAGCAAGATGTGGATCACCAACGGCCCTGATGCTGACACCTTGGTCGTCTACGCCAAAACTGAACCCGAACTTGGCGCCCGTGGCGTCACGGCTTTCTTGATAGAAAAAGGCATGAAAGGTTTTAGCGTCGCACAAAAGCTCGACAAGTTAGGCATGCGCGGAAGTCACACAGGCGAATTGGTCTTTCACAATGTTGAAGTGCCTGAAGACCACATCTTGGGCGGTTTGAACAACGGTGCCAAAGTGTTGATGAGTGGCCTTGACTACGAGCGTGCGGTATTGAGCGGCGGACCTTTGGGCATCATGCAGTCCGTGATGGACAACGTCATCCCCTATATCCATGACCGCAAACAGTTTGGTCAAAGCATTGGTGAGTTCCAGCTCATCCAAGGCAAAGTGGCGGACATGTACACGGTGCTACAGGCCGCACGTTCGTTCGCCTATACCGTGGCCAAAAACTTAGATATGTTGGGCGTAGAACATGTGCGCCAAGTGCGTAAAGACTGCGCGAGTGTGATCTTGTGGACTGCCGAAAAAGCCACGTGGATGGCGGGCGAAGGCGTACAAATTTTTGGCGGCAATGGCTATATCAACGAATACCCGCTCGGGCGTTTGTGGCGCGATGCCAAGCTCTATGAGATTGGCGCAGGCACCAGTGAAATCCGCCGCATGCTGATTGGTCGTGAGTTGTTTGCTGAAACGCTTTAAACCTGAAAGATCTAAGCAATGACTTCAAGCTTGCAACATCTGTTTGATAACAACCGCGCGTGGGCCACACGTATGGAGCGTGAGCAACCGGGATTTTTCTCAAGCCTCACGCACCAACAAACCCCTAAATACTTGTGGATCGGTTGCTCCGATAGCCGCGTGCCAGCCAACCAAATTACCGGCCTAGAACCTGGTGAGGTATTTGTGCACCGCAATATTGCCAACGTGGTGGTGCACTCGGATCTCAATGCCTTGTCTGTCATTCAATACGCAGTCGATTGCTTGAAGGTCGAGCACATCATGGTGGTCGGGCATTACGGTTGTGGCGGCGTGCTGGCTGCGACGCGCGGCATGCGCATTGGACTGGCGGACAACTGGTTGCGCCATGTGCAAGACGTCCGTTTGCGTCACCGCCAACGTCTGAACCATTTGCCCCAAGCTGAGTTAGAAAACGCCATGTGCGAGATGAACGTGATCGAGCAAGTCGGCAACGTGGCGCTTTCCAACGTCATGCAAGACGCTTGGGGGCGTGGCCAAAAAGTCGCGGTCCATGGCTGGGTCTATGGCGTGCACGACGGATTGGTCAAAGACCTTGGCGTCACCATGAACCACAGCGATGAAGTGGTCAACGTATTTCGCAATGCCTTCAAGCGTTATCCGCGCGGCATGTAATTTCTAAAAGTTTTAGGAGACTCTCATATGTCCAATGCATCTTCAGA
>CANBZB010000142.1 GCA_947373745.1 Burkholderiales bacterium
TCATCACCACCTATGGTGAAGACTTTGCCACTGCCAATACCGAGTTTCAAAGAGACGGTGTTGCACGTACTGGTCGCCAAAGCCAAACTTGGATGCGCACACCAGAGGGGTGGCGTGTGGTGGCGGCGCATGTGAGTTTGCTCAGCACATAGCCGAGTTAACTGACACGCTGACTAATCCAGTGTAATTTTTTGGCTCTGAATCAGCTTGCTCCACTGCGCTCTGTCTTTCAACACCAGTTCTTGAAACGCCTCAGGCGTGCCGCCACCGGGTTCTGCGCCGAGCGTGGCCAACTTATCAATCACGTCTTTGGATTTCAAAGTTTTGTTGAGCGCTTGGTTTAATTTCATTTGTATGTCTTTCGGTAAATTCTTAGGCCCATAAAACCCCCACCAATTCACCGACTCGAAATCTTTCAATCCATAAGGAGCGCCAATTTCTCGCATGGTGGGCGTATTGGGTAAAAGAGGTGAACGGTTCTTACCCAGCACAGCCAAAGCCACCAACTTTCCGTCTTGCACATGCGATACACCTGAGACGATGCTGTCAAACAGCACATGCACTTTGCCAGAGATCAGGTCAGGAATGGACAAACCAGAACCCTTGTAAGGGATGTGCACCATTTGCACGCCCGCCTCCACTTTGAATGCTTCGCCCGTCAAATGCATGATGGTGCCGTTGCCAGCGGATGAGAAATTCAACACCGTGGGGTTGGCTTTGGCAAAGCCAATAAAGTCCTTTAAGGTCGTAGCCGGAATCGTCTTGGTGACCATCAAAATTTGCGGAGCCACCGCACCAAAGACGATGGGTGTGAAGTCTGTGTCGTAGTTAAACGGCACGCTTTTGTTGAGTACGGCTCCAATCGAATGCGTACTAGACGATGTGATGAGAATCGTGTATCCATCAGGCGCCGCCTTGGCCACGATGTTGGAGCCAATGTTTCCACCAGCACCTGCATGGTTTTCAACAATGATGGGCTTGCCAAGAACTTCTTGCAGTTTTTGGGCAATCGTCCTTGCGATTAAGTCTGTAGAACCCGCAGCTGGAAATGGCGTGATGAGCGTAATGGGCCTGTTGGGGTAATCAGAACTCTGCGCATTGGCTAGGGTTGCAAAGCCCAGACAGAACATAAAGAACACGCGCATCCACACAAGAATATTCAATACGCAAATATTTTTTGATTTCATAACTTTTCCTGATTAGTTTTCTATGCTGGCTTTAACTAGCAAGCACTAAGCCAGATTGCCTTACAAACTTTAAAGCTTTTTGTGTCAGCGTTAGCCTATTTCAAGTCTGCGAAGAACAATTTGGAGCGCATGAAAACATCCAACTAGGGTAATCCCTCAATTTGTGCATTTACGGATATTTGTTTTTTTTGGTGCGCATCCATGCACCAAAAATGAAAAACAGTGCATGCAGTTGAATAGATTTTGAGTGGGTTGTTGCGCATGAACTGATGTGCACGCGTGAAACCGAACAAACCGAAGAGATGGCACGAAGTGTGCAAACAAGGAAGTTAATTCACTTTGGAGTTGTCCATGTCATCTGTTCTAAAAAAAATGCCGTCTTGGCTAGTTGCCCTTCCTCTCACACTGTGTTTGCAGAGCGGTTTGCAAGCCGAGACAGTAGCCCGATACGGCATTTCAATGGCAGATATTCCTCTCACCACAGGCCAACCCGATCGCGGTGCGGGTGCTTATCAGTTCACTGGTCACACGCTCTATGACCCGTTGATCGCATGGGAAGCCAATATCGGTACACGACCTGGCAAGTTGGTTCCAGGCCTAGCCGCTGCGTGGAAGGTAGACCCGAAAGACAGTAAAAAATGGTTGTTCACCATCCGCAAAGGGGTGAAGTTCCATGATGGTTCAGAGCTCAAAGCTTCTGCGATTGTGTGGAACTTAGATAAGGTGCTCGCTGACAAGTCACCCCAATTTGACGCCAAGCAAAGCGCACAAGTGCGTCCACGTATTCCATCTATTGCTTCTTATCGCGTGGTCGATGAGTACACCGTTGAAATTACAACGAAGAACGTTGACGCGCTCTTTCCTTATCAGTTGCCATGGTTCTTAATCGGCAGCCCCGCACAGTGGGAAAAGTTAGGCAAAGACTGGAGCAAAGTTGCCACACAGCCTTCTGGCACAGGTCCTTTCAAATTAGACAAACTGGTGCCACGTGAGCGCGCGGATTTGGTGAAGAACGCCGCTTACTGGGACAAAACACGCATCGCCAAAACCGATCGCATTGTGCTGGTTCCAATTCCTGATGCGATGACACGCGCCAATGCTTTGCTCAATGGCCAGGTCGACATCATCGAAACACCACCACCAGATGTGTTGCCACAGCTCAAAAGCTCTGGCTTCAAACTCGTGACTAACGTCACACCCCATGTGTGGCCTTATCACTTCTCGACATACCCTGGTTCACCTTGGACAGACATTCGCGTGCGCAAAGCCGCTAACTTAGCGATTGACCGCAGTGCCATCGTCAAGCTTTTAAATGGTTTAGCAACACCTGCTAAAGGGCAACTCGATAGCACCAGCCCTTGGTTTGGCAAACCAGCATTCAAGATTGGTTACGACTTGCCTGCCGCCAAAGCGTTGATGACACAAGCTGGCTACAGCCCTAGCAAACCCCTGAAAGCAAAGATCATCATTGCACAAGGCGGTACTGGCCAAATGTTGTCATTACCCATGAACGAGTTCATCCAACAAAGTTTGGCAGAGATCGGCATTCAACTTGAATTCGAAGTCGTTGAACTAGAAAACCTTTACCTCCACTGGCGCAGTGGTGCCAAGGCTGATATGAATGGCGGCAAAGGCATCACGGGCATCAACTTAGGTTATGTCACAGCCGATCCGTTCTATGCACTCACACGCTTTGTTGACAGCCGTTACATCGCACCCAACGGTGTGAACTGGGGTGGCTACAACAATCCCAAGATGGACAGCACACTGGACACCTTGCGCAACAACTTTGATACCAAAGTGCAAGACGCCTTGCTGGCTGAAGTACACCAAACCATGGTGGATGATGCTTTGATGTTGTGGGTCGTACATGATGTCAACCCACACGCTCTGTCGCCCAAAGTGCAAGAGTTTGTGCAAGCACAACACTGGTTCCAAGACCTCACTACGATTCGCATGAAGTAATGTGGGTCTACATCCTCAAGCGCCTGTTGTATGCACTGCCTATTGCCTTAAGCGTCACCGTTATCTCCTTCATGCTGGTCTATCTGGCACCTGGAGATCCCTTGAACGCCATTGCGCCCGCTGATGCACCCGCTGATGTCATCGAAGCCCTCAAAAGTGCTTATGGCCTAGATAAACCAGTACCCGTGCAATACGGCTTGTGGGTCTGGCGTGCTTTACATGGCGACTTAGGCACTTCGATTGCATCCGGTCGCGCCGTACTCACAGAGGTGATGGGCGCCGTCAGTAACACTTTCATGCTCGCGACGATTGCGTCTCTCATAGGGGTGTGCGTCGGTTGCGTGCTCGGTGCTTTAGCCGGATACCAACGCGGTAGTTGGATAGACAAGATTGCCACTACCTTGTCTGTGATTGGCGTGAGTATTCCGCATTACTGGCTCGGTTTGGTTTTAACGATTGTGTTCTCCATCACCTTAGGTTGGTTACCGGCCATGGGTGCAGGGCCCGGTGGCTCGAGCGAATGGTTGTGGGACATAGAGCATCTGCGCTTTTTGGTGCTGCCTGCTATTACCTTGTGTGTGATTCCTATGGGCATCATCACGCGCACGGTGCGGGCTTTGGTGGCTGACATGCTGGAACAAGAGTTTGTTATCGCTTTGCGTGCCAGAGGGTTGAGTAGCATGGCGGTGTTCAAACATATTGCTAAAAACACAGCACCTACTGTTTTAGCGGTGACGGGTTTGCAAATTGGTTACTTGATGGGTGGCTCCATCTTGGTAGAGACAGTGTTCGCTTGGCCTGGTACTGGCTTTCTACTGAACACGGCCATCTTTCAACGTGATATCCCCTTGCTGCAAGGCACTCTGCTGGTCTTGTGCATGATTTTTGTGGTGTTGAATTTGCTGGTCGATATCGTGCAACCATTGATCGACCCACGTATGGGTCGCGCCTAAGAGGTAAACACCGTGACCGAACGCACGCATTCCTCACAAAGTATTGGATATTGGCGCGTAGTATTGCGCCAACTCAAATACGAACCTTTAGCCCTGATTAGCGCTGGCGTTTTATTGGTGCTAATAATCGCTGCTGTTTTTGCCCCTTGGCTAGCCCCCGCCGATCCGTTCAAAGCCAGCATGCTCAAACGCTTGTTGCCTATTGGCAGTCCTGGGTATTTATTGGGCACAGACGAATTGGGTCGCGATATGTTGACGCGCCTGATGTACGGCGGTCGCTTGTCGTTGGTAATGGGTATCGTGCCCGTGTTTTCTGCTTTTTGTATTGGAACCACATTAGGTTTATTGGCAGGCTATTTGGGTGGTCGCGTGAATATGGTCATCATGCGTACTTTAGATATTTTTTATGCTTTTCCATCTGTGCTTTTGGCTGTGGCTATTTCTGGCGCGCTCGGCCCGGGTTTGAGCAACAGCCTGATCGCGCTGACATTGGTGTTTGTTCCGCAAATCGTGCGCGTGGCAGAGAGTGTCACTACACAGGTGCGTCAACTCGATTACATCGAGGCCGCACGCATGAGTGGTGCCAGTGCTTTCTCGATTATTCGCGTGCACGTTTTGGGTAATGTGCTGGGGCCCGTGTTTGTCTATGCGACTGGCCTGCTGAGTGTGAGCATGATCTTGGCCTCTGGCTTGTCTTTTTTAGGTCTGGGTGTGAAGCCTCCCGAACCTGAATGGGGTTTGATGCTCAACACCTTGCGCTCTGCTATTTACAACAAGCCTTTTATTGCAGCCCTACCTGGTGCATTTATCTTCTTGACCTCGATCGCCTTCAACCTGCTGGCAGATGGCGTGCGCTCTGCCATGGATATCAAAAAATAATGGTGCAAGAAAACACCCCCATCCTCAACACGCAAGACCGTGGCGGACCTGCGCAACC
>CANBZB010000143.1 GCA_947373745.1 Burkholderiales bacterium
AAAGTAATGTTCGATTTGTTCGCGACGTTCGAGATAACTGGTGTGGTCCATCAATCAAATCCGAGTAAGTCAAAAATATCGCGGTCTTTCATAGGCACCGCAGGCAAGGGGTCACCACCTAACCATAAAGCTGCGGCCAAACGCATGTATTCGTCTTGCACGGCTTTCACAGCAGGTGTGGCTTCGAGTTCAAACAAAGTAGATTTAGACAATCTGCTGCGACGGATCTCATCGAGCATCGGAAAGTGCGCCATGGTTTTTAAACCAGTAACAGCATTGAACTTATCGATCTGGTCGGTTGCGTCGCTGCGATTGGCAATCACACCGCCTAGGCGCACGTTGTAGTTTTTTGACTTCGCGCCAATCGCTTGCACGATGCGGTTCATCGCAAAGATGGAGTCAAAGTCGTTGGCGGTGACGATCAAGGCGCGATCTGCGTGTTGCAAGGGCGCGGCAAAGCCCCCGCACACCACGTCACCCAAGACATCGAATATCACCACATCGGTGTCTTCTAGCAAATGGTGTTCTTTGAGCAGCTTGACAGTCTGTCCCACCACATAGCCACCACAACCAGTGCCTGCGGGTGGCCCACCTGCTTCCACACACATCACGCCGTTGTAGCCTTTGAAAACAAAGTCTTCTAAGCGCAACTCTTCGGCATGGAAATCGACGGCCTCTAAGGCGTCGATTACCGTTGGCATGAGCTTCTTGGTGAGCGTGAATGTTGAGTCGTGTTTTGGATCGCATCCGATTTGCAAAACACGTTTGCCCATCTTGCTAAATGCCACGGATAAATTGGAAGAGGTCGTGCTCTTGCCAATGCCACCTTTGCCGTAAACAGCAAATACTTTGGCCGTGCCGATTTTGAGGCTGGGATCCATTTGCACTTGGACACTGCCTTCGCCATCGGGTCGTCCTCCACGTTTGATAGTCGAGACGGGGACTGTTGCGGTTTCCATCATGCGGGTACTCCTTCTTGGATGCCTTCTAGGCGATCTTCTAACTCGTCGCCTGCCTGTTGCAGTGCCTTCATGGTTTCTGGGTCCGGCTTCCAATATTGGCGCCGAGAGGCTTCTAGCAATCGACCCGCCACTTTGGCGGATGCGGTTGGGTTGAGTTGGGCTAGGCGTTCACGCATCTCGGGGTCGAGGATGAATGTTTGCGCCAGTTGTTGGTACACCCATGGCTGTACTTGTCCGGTCGTGGCGGACCAGCCCATGGTGTTGGTGAGATGCGCTTCGATTTGGCGCACACCTTCGTAGCCGTGTTGCAGCATGCTTTCGTGCCACTTGGGGTTGAGCATGCGGGTACGGGTTTCGAGTGCCACTTGTTCGGTGAGTGTGCGCACCACGCCATCACCTTGCGTTTGGTCACCGATATACACAGGCGGTGCGCTGGCACGGTTGCCGTCGCGTTGGTGTTTGGCTTGCAATACAGCGCGGCTGATACCACCCAATGTGTCGAAATAGGTATCGATGCTGGTGACACCAAGCTCCACAGAATCTACGTTTTGGTAGGTGAGGCTGACATTGGCTAAGGCGCTTTGCAGCAATGCATTGTTGCGAACAGGATGTCCTTCACGGCCGTAGGCAAATCCTTTGCGATTGGTAAACGCATTGCCTAATTCATCTTCTTCTTCCCAGCAGCTGCTGTCGACCAAATGGTTGACGTTCGCTCCGTAAGCACCTTCTGCATTTCCAAACACACGCAACGAAGCGGTTTCCATGTCGCACCCTTGCGCCTGCATGAAAGCCAAGCTGTGTTTACGAATGAAGTTTTGGTCTTCGGGTTCTTCTGCACTAGCTGCTAAGAAAGAAGCCTCAGCCAACAGTTTGATTTGCATAGGCATCAAATCGCGGAAGATGCCTGAGAGCGTGATCACCACATCAATGCGGGGACGACCAAGTTCGTTCAAAGGAACTAAGGCTGCACCTGCCAAGCGACCATAACTGTCAAAGCGGGGCAGTGCGCCCATCAGTGCCAAGGCTTGCGCCAAGGGGCCGCCTTCTGACTTCAAGTTGTCGGAGCCCCACAGCACCATGGCCACGCTCTCGGGTAAACCTTGGCCATCGGCTGCATAGCGGGCCAGTAATTTATCGGCTTGGCGCTTGGCGTCTTTCACCGCAAAAGCGCTGGGTAAACGGAAAGGATCTAGCCCATGGAGGTTGCGACCCGTTGGAAGCACTTCTGGGTTGCGTAGCAAATCGCCGCCTGGTGCGGGTTCGATGTAACGGCCATCTAAAGCGCGCAAGATGCCAGCAAGTTCATGGTCTTGGCTCAAGAGCAGGTTGGTCTGAACCAGTTGTTTAATTTGTACGATGTGCGCTTCGGGGAAATCTCTGGTGTGCTTGTTGAGCTCTGCTTCGCCGGCACCATCCACCAACTCTGCAATCAATTCGGGCGCATCAATACCCATCGCTTGCGCCATCGCTTTGAGTGTGGAGAGACGATCGTCTCTACTAGGTAAGCGGCCAATGACATGAAGGCCTTCAGGTATCAATGCATATTCCAATTCGAGCAACTGGCCTTGCAGTGCATCAACCCATGGGATCGATTGCTGATTGGCTATTTGCGCCGCAAAGTCATCGATAGCAGGCACTTGGAGGTCTAGTGCCATTGCTTGTTCGTGGATCATTTGCAAAAGCGACACGCGATCCGTTTGATCGCTTTCATCTGCACTGCGCCAACGCTCTAGTGACTGCTTGAGTTCGATCAAGCCTTTGTAGAGACCCGCCTCGGTGATGGTGGGTGTGAGGTAGCTGATCAAAGTAGCCGCGGCGCGGCGTTTGGCCAATGCACCCTCGGACGGATTGTTCGCTGCGTAGAGATACACGTTGGGCAGGTCATCGATCAAACGCTCTGGCCAGCACTTGCCAGACAAGCCCGTTTGCTTGCCTGGCATGAATTCCAAAGCGCCGTGTGTTCCGAAATGCAAAACAGCATCTGCTTTGTATTCTTCACGTAAGTAGCGATAAAAAGCGCTGAAGGCGTGGGTGGGCGCAAAGCCTTTTTCAAACAGCAAGCGCATCGGATCACCTTCGTATCCAAACGCAGGTTGCAATGCAATGAGGATGTCGCCCATCTGCGCGCCCATCACAAACAAACTTTTGCCATCGGTGAGGTGTTTGCCAGGCGCTGCACCCCATTGCGCTTCAATTTCATGTAACCAAGTTTCTTGTTGGATATGTTGTGCAACGGGTATCTGGTGCACCACATTGGCTTGGGTGCCAAACTGCGCGGCGTTACCAATCAATAAGCGGTCACGCAAACTATCGACAGATTCAGGGAGTTCCACACGGTAGCCCTCTGCGGCTAAGGTGTGCAGTGTGTTGTACAAAGATTCAAAGACGGACAGGTAAGCTGCGGTTCCTACGCTGCCAGCGTTTGGCGGGAAGTTGAACAACACGATGGCGAGCTTGCGTTCTTCGCGTTTTCTGCCACGCAGTTGCACCAATTTATGCACCCGAGACGCCAACATCTCAGTGCGTTCAGCACAGGTGAACATATTTTGTGCTTTGTGCGCTTTGGTGAAAGTGCAATGGCGATCGCAACCGTTGCAACTTGTGCCCTCGGCGCCTGGCCTGCCGCCATACACCATAGGGACGGTCGAACCATCTAATTCAGGAATAGCGACCATGATGGTGCTCTCTACCGGTAACAAGCCGCGATCTGAGTCGCCCCATTGGTCTAAGGATTGAAACTCGACAGGGTGTGCCGCAATGTAGGGAACATCCAGTTCTTTCAGCGCTAGTTGTGCGGCTTTTGCATCGTTGTACGCTGGCCCACCCACCAAAGAAAAACCAGTCAAGGAGACCAAGGCCTCAATGTGTGGCGTGCCGTCTTTTTTGAAATACTGGTCAATTGCGTGGCGTGCATCTAATCCACTAGAAAAGGCGGGAATCACGCGCAAGCCTTTGGCTTCTATCGATTCAATCACTGCGTCATAGTGGTCGGTATTGCCAGCGAGCAGATAAGAACGCAACAACAACATACCCACAGCGGGTTGTTTGGAATTTTTTGCATAAGGCAGATCAGCCAATTGGTCTGATAAGCGTGACTTCATGCGTGGGTGATAGATGCCCACCTCGGGGTATTCAACTGGCGTTTGCAACTTCACGCGGTGTGCAGCATGGGATTCTTGGATGCGCGCATAGCGTTGCACCAACATGATGACCATATTCAAAATATTGGCCTCTGAACCAGCCAGCCAATATTGCATGACTAAGAAAAAGATACGAATGTCTTGGGCCGAACCCGGGATAAAACGCAACAACTTCGGTAGGCGGCGCAACATGGCCATTTGTTTGGCGCCAGCAGATACGGGCTTGTCTTTGCCTTGGGCGTCTTTGGCCGAGGGCCGGAGTTTTTTGAGCAACCCAATCAAGCCGCCGGTTTGGGTATTGGCGACATATTTGCCCATGCGCGACAAATGCATCACTTGTGGTGCAGACATGATGCACACCATGGCGTCGCAATCGAACCTTCTTTGTTCCAATGCATCGAGGATGGGTAAGAAGTGGTCTTCCATGAACAACATGGTGACGATCACGATGTCCGCTTGGCCGATGTCCTCGCGGCACTTCTCTAAAGCAGATGGGTTGTTACGCCAGTCGCTGGCGGCATGCATCTTGAAGCGCAAGCTTGCAGACGTCATCAGCTTTTGTGCGACTTGGTCAAACGCACCGGACAAATGGTTGTCCATGGTGACAAGCACCACCTTGGTGTGGCTGTCTAAGGTGTGGTCAACGGCTGAAGTGAGCTTTGGCATCGTAAAGCGTCTCCACGGTGATGGTTGACACACCTTTTTCAGTGGCGAACTGTTCGGTATTGCGTTTGGCTTTACCCCGAACAAAGAA
>CANBZB010000144.1 GCA_947373745.1 Burkholderiales bacterium
ATGCGCCGTTATGACAAAGGCGGCGAGCAGTTTTACGACACCATCAGCGCATTACACAAATCTGTGCGCGGTTCCGATCCCGATGCAGCCTTGTACTGGTTGGTGCGTATGCTCGATGGTGGTGCAGAACCGAAATACATGGCGCGTCGTCTCATTCGTATGGCGGCTGAAGATATTGGCTTGGCAGACCCACGCGCATTGCGCTTGGCTTTAGATGCGGCTGAGGTGTATGAGCGTTTGGGTTCGCCCGAAGGTGAATTGGCTTTGGCCGAATGCGTGGTTTATTTGGCAGTCGCACCTAAGTCCAACGCTGTTTACAAAGCCTTCAATGAGGTGCGCGCTTTGGTGAAAAAAGAAGGCACACGGCCTATCCCCATGCATTTGCGAAACGCCCCCACCAAATTGATGAAAGAACTCGACTACGGCAAGGGTTATCGCTATGCCCATGATGAAGAAGACGGTTTCGCAGCAGGAGAAACTTATTTACCTCAAGGTATGGAGCACGCAAAGTTTTATCATCCAGTCGAGCGCGGTTTAGAAATAAAAATCGCAGATAAGCTGCGTGAACTGCGCAATAAAAACAAACAAGCGGGTCATTAAACATGGATGTATTGCTGCAACAGGTGATCAATGGGCTCGTGCTAGGCAGCATGTATGCGCTCGTGGCACTGGGCTACACCATGGTCTACGGCATCATCAACTTGATTAACTTTGCGCATGGCGAAGTTTTGATGATTGGCGCCTTGTGCAGTTGGTCGCTCATCAATATCTTGCAACCGGCCTTTCCTGACTTGCCGGGCTGGGTGATTTTGTTAATGGCGATGGTGTTAGCCAGCATCGCCGCCGCAGCCCTTAACTTTGCGATTGAAAAAATAGCCTACCGCCCATTGCGCAACGCGCCAAAGTTGGCGCCTTTGATCACCGCGATTGGCATGTCGATCTTTTTGCAAACCATCGCCATGATTGTTTGGAAACCGAACTACAAACCATTTCCAACGCTGCTACCTTCTACGCCCATTGCCATTGGTGAGGCGGTGATTACGCCCACCCAATTGATGATCTTAGGCCTCACTGCCGTTGCATTGGCCGTTTTGTCTTGGTTGGTCAACGCGACACGCTTGGGCCGCGCGATGCGTGCTACGGCAGAAAACCCGCGCATGGCAAGTTTGATGGGTGTGAAACCCGATATGGTGATCTCCGCCACCTTCATCATTGGTGCTGTGCTCGCTACGATGGCAGGCGTGATGTGGGCATCCAATTACGGCACGGTCCACCATGCGATGGGATTTTTACCGGGCCTCAAAGCATTCACTGCGGCAGTGTTTGGTGGAATTGGCAACTTAGGTGGAGCAGTCGTGGGTGGTTTGTTGCTCGGTTTGATTGAATCGATTGGTTCAGGGTACTTAGGTGAACTCACCGGTGGTGTGATGGGCAGCCAATACAGCGATATTTTTGCTTTCTTGGTGTTGATCTTGGTGCTCACACTTCGCCCGTCAGGCTTGATGGGTGAGCGTGTGGCAGATAGGGCTTAATGTTGATGCCAAACACGCACGCACTATTTGGCAACCGATGGTTTTTGGCAAGCGCGTTGCTGCTTTTGCCATTTGCGTTACAACCGTTTGGAAATGCTTGGATTCGCATTGCAGACATGTCGCTTTTGTATGTCCTGTTGGCGCTTGGTTTAAATATTGTGGTTGGTTATGCAGGTTTGTTAGACCTTGGATACGTGGCATTTTTTGCTGTGGGCGCTTATCTCTTTGGTTTGTTAGCATCCCCACACCTGACCGATGCATTCCCATGGATTGCAACCATGTTTCCCAATGGCTTACATCTGAGTCTCTGGATGGTGTTGCCCATGGCTGCTGGTGTGGCTGCCTTATTCGGTATTGTGTTGGGCGCACCCACCTTAAAGCTGCGTGGTGATTACCTGGCCATCGTCACTTTAGGTTTTGGTGAAATCATCCGCGTCTTTTTAAATAATTTAGACCAACCTGTCAACATCACCAATGGTCCTAAAGGGATTGGCTCTATTGATGCGGTAAGCGTATTTGGCCATCCACTTTCTAAGCGCTTAGATTTAGGTTTTATAGAGCTACCTTCTGTCACGTTGTATTACTACTTGTTTTTGCTGCTGGTTGTTGTCAGCGTCTTGGTGTGCCATCGATTAGAAAACTCACGCATCGGTCGCGCATGGATGGCGATTCGTGAAGATGAAATCGCAGCTAAAGCCATGGGGCTCAACACCCGCAATTTGAAGTTGATGGCGTTTGGTATGGGTGCCACATTCGGTGGAATCTCCGGTGCGATGTTTGCTGCGTTCCAAGGCTTTGTATCGCCCGAATCATTCAGCTTGATGGAATCCGTGATGATCGTGGCGATGGTGGTGCTTGGTGGCCTAGGTCACTTGCCTGGCGTGATTTTGGGCGCCGTGTTGTTGGCCGCGTTACCCGAAGCATTGCGTTATGTCGCAGGACCTCTGCAAGAAATGACAGGCGGTCGGTTAGACGCAGCGATATTGCGCCAACTTCTTATTTCTATAGCGATGGTGGGCGTCATGTTATGGCGACCCAGCGGTTTATGGCCTAAGCCCGAACATGGCAAGCGTTTGCAAAGCGTGAAGGGGCATGATGCTTAGCCAACACGTATTGCAGGTCGCTGGCGTATCAAAGCGTTTTGGGGGCCTGCAGGCCTTGAACGATGTACATCTCAATATCGCGCGTGGTCAAGTCTATGGCTTGATTGGCCCCAATGGTGCTGGTAAAACAACCTTCTTTAATGTCATCACAGGTTTGTACCCCGCGGATAGCGGTAACTTTGTATTGGCAGACCAGCCTTATCAACCCAAGGATGTGCATTTGGTCGCCAAAGCTGGGATCGCCCGCACCTTCCAAAACATCCGTTTATTTGCAGATATGACTGCGCTTGAAAACGTGATGGTCGCGCGCCATGTACGCACACACTCTGGTTTGTTGGGTGCTATTTTTCGAACCAAGTCTTTCACGCAAGAAGAAAAAGAAATTACAGAAAGAGCCCACGAATTGTTAGCCTATGTAGGCATAGATACGCTTGCTGACGTGAAAGCACGCACATTGAGCTATGGCGACCAGCGACGTTTAGAAATTGCCCGTGCCTTGGCTACAGACCCTCAACTCTTGGCTTTGGACGAACCAGCTGCAGGTATGAACGCTACTGAGAAAGTGCAGTTACGCGCTTTGATTGACAAAATTCGGCACGACCATCGCACAGTTTTGTTGATTGAACACGATGTGAAATTGGTCATGGGTTTATGTGATCGCGTGACCGTTTTAGATGAAGGCCAAGTGATTGCAGAAGGCACGCCTGCGCAAGTGCAACGTGATCCGCGTGTGATGCAAGCGTATTTGGGAACGGCACAGGCTTGATATGACCCAACCCATGCTTCGCGTCAGCGATTTACAAGTGAGTTATGGCGGCATTCAAGCTGTCAAAGGCGTGAGCTTTGAAGTTTTTGCAGGTGAGTTGGTCTCGTTGATTGGCTCCAATGGTGCTGGAAAAACTACCACCATGAAAGCTATCACGGGCTTGTTGTCAGCGCGTGCAGGCAGCATTGCGTTGAATGCCATGCCTATCCATCACAGCAAACCTTGGGATTTAATCAAACAAGGCCTGGCCATGGTGCCCGAAGGACGTGGCGTGTTCACCCGCATGACCATCATTGAGAACCTGCAGATGGGTGCTTACAGCCGTAACGACGGGACTGCAATTGACGAAGACATAGAGCGCATCTTCACCACTTTCCCGCGCTTAAAAGAACGCAGCCAGCAATTGGCGGGCACTTTGTCTGGCGGAGAGCAGCAGATGTTAGCCATGGGACGCGCGTTGATGAGTCGTCCTAGTTTGTTATTGCTCGATGAACCGTCTATGGGTTTATCGCCTTTGATGGTCGATAAGATTTTTGAAGTGATTCAAGCCGTGTCAGCCCAAGGCGTCACCATTGTCTTGGTTGAACAAAACGCCAGCCGCGCTTTGCAAATTGCGCAACGCGCCTATGTGATGGAATCAGGCGTGATAACCCTCAGTGGCAAAGCGGGTGATTTGTTGCATGATCCAAAGGTACGTGCTGCATATTTAGGGGAGTAACTGCCATGCCGACTGCTTTGAGCGAAAAAGATATCGCCAACTACCATGCGAATGGCTACGTCATTCCCAAATACCGTTTAGAGCCTGAATTTTTAAAAGAGTTGCAAGACGCGCTCAACACTCTCATTGCAAACAACCCAGGCGTGCGTCCTGAAAAACTGGTGAGCGCGCATATTGAAGGGCGCAATGATGAAGGTGTGACAGGCAGCCAAAAGTTTTTGCAACTGGCGATGCATCCACCCATCATCGATCTGGTGGAACAACTCATTGGCCCAGACATCATCTTGTGGGGTTGCCATGTGTTTTGTAAACCTGCCAGCGAAGGCTTTGAAACGCCTTGGCACCAAGATGGCCATTACTGGCCGATTCGTCCCTTAGCCAATTGCACGGTATGGGTGGCGCTCGAACCCAGCACCCAAGAGAACGGTTGTTTACGCGTCATTCCTGGTTCGCACACTGCCAAACATTTATACGAACATTTGCACGAAGATCGCAATGACCTCACGCTCAATCAACGCATGGCTGAGGGAACGTTTGATGAGTCGCAAGCGGCAGATTTAGAGTTGCAGCCCGGTGAGATGTCGATGCACGATATTTATATGATCCATGGCGCCAAAGCCAACACCTCGCAGCAAAGACGCACCGGTGTTGCCTTGCGTTTTATGCCAGGCACTTCACTATTCGATCGAAACCT
>CANBZB010000145.1 GCA_947373745.1 Burkholderiales bacterium
GGCGACATGATGCCTTCACTTACATACCGATCCCGATCGAGGCGAAGGGATTCCAACAACGATGACGTTGTTAATTTAGTACCAGTGTCTCGATGGAGATCCGAAATGTGCAAGATAGTAGCCATATAAATAAGCTATAAAGTATTTACTTTATTATACTTTGTAGCTATTTATATTAGCTCTATATCGTTAATATATTTATTTTTACTTCTATACCCATTCCAAATCTTTGCGTGTACTTTGACGCCTGCGGGAACGCGCAATTCGTGTTGGGTAATGACCATTAAATGATTCACAGTTGTCTCTTCGCATCTGCCCCCCGTTTCATCGACTACAGCCACACGAAAACAGGGTCAAAGTACGGCGATTGCCGCCAAGTCGCTTATAAAAGTTGAACTAAAAAATTGAATATGAAATAACAAGTTCTCCAAAATACAAACTTGAACAACGCAAAATCCAAAAATTACAAAGTTCAATGATTCATTGGTACAAGCTCCAACGATGCGATTGCTACTTAAATCATATAAATCAATAACTTAGCTAAACCGCAGGCACAGCCTTAAGCGACACTCAGCACCCGCTGCTCGCCGCGTTCGCATGAAAACCGCCCAAGCGCCAAACACATGTCCAAAAACCAAACCCCACACCAAGACTGGCGCCAATCCCACCTAGGCCGCCTGCTAGGCGCCGCGATGCGCAAATTCGACGACCGCGTTCTCTACCTCATGGCCCACAACGTAGACGTCCCCCTCGCCCTCTCCAACCTAGCCGCCCGAGCGCAGGTAAGCGCCGCCCACATCCACATCACCCGCCACGTCAGCCTAGAAGGTTCCCGCTTGAACGACCTAGCCGCCAGCGCCAACATGACCAAACAAGCGATGGGCGACCTCGTCACCCAATGCGAAGCTTGGGGCTTAGTCGAGCGCACACCCGACCCACAAGACGCCCGTGCACGGCGCATCGTCTTCACCGCCACAGGCCTCGCATGGCTCAAAGCCTTTGAGCAAGCCGTGGCTCAAACCGAAGCTGAATTCAAACAAGAGGTCGGCGCAGACGTCGCCACCGTGGTGCGCTTAGGGTTAGAAGCCTATGCAGGCGATTACGCCAGCCTAAAATCGCAAACATAAAAAGCCCACAAAACATCAGGAGTACAAGACCATGCGCATACTGATCGCAGAAGATGACTTGGTCCTCGCGGACGGTTTATTGCGCACCTTGCGTGCGGCGGGCTCCGCCGCTGACCACGTCGCTAGTGGCACCGAAGCAGAAGCCGCGCTGATGACCAGTGACCAGTTTGACCTTCTGATTCTTGACTTAGGTCTGCCGCAAATGCACGGCCTAGAAGTTCTCAAACGTTTGCGCGCTCGCGGCTCGTCCATCCCCGTTTTGATATTGACCGCCGCAGACAGCGTCGAAGAGCGCGTCAAAGGCTTGGACTATGGCGCCGACGATTACATGGCCAAACCGTTTTCTTTGCAAGAGCTTGAAGCGCGCGTGCGCGCTTTGACGCGTCGCGGTATGGGTGGCACCACCTCACTCATCAAACACGGCCCCTTGGTCTACGACCAACAAGGCCGCGTCGCCACCATCGACGGCAAGATGATCGAACTCTCTGCGCGCGAGCTTGGGCTTTTAGAAGTGTTGCTGCAACGTGCAGGCCGCTTGGTCAGCAAAGACCAATTGGTTGAGCGCTTGTGCGAATGGGGCGAAGAAGTTAGCAACAACGCCATTGAGGTGTACATCCACCGCCTGCGTAAAAAAATTGAGCGCGACCCTATCCGCATTGCAACGGTGCGTGGTTTGGGCTATTGCCTTGAAAAAATTCCTACTTAAGCGACGCCTGCGCGCATGGTGAAGCTCTTTCAGCTGCGGCGTAAATCGCTGTTTGGGCAAATTCTGGACTGGATGCTCACGCCGCTTTTCTTGCTTTTGCCCTTGAGTGTGATGCTGTCGTGGGTGGTGGCAGAAAGTATTGCGGGCCGTCCTTTTGATCGCGGCTTGGAGCACAACGTCAAAGCCTTGGTGCAGTTGATCAAAACCGATCAACAACGCATGTTGTTCAATCTGCCTTCGCCTGCGCGTGAGATTTTGCGCGCAGACGATGCCGACACGATTTACTACCAAGTGCTGGGAATACGTGGCGAGTTAGTCAGTGGCGACCGTGACTTTCCCCTGCCGCCTGAAGACGAAAAAACCGCCTTAGGTGATATGCACCTGCGCGACGATAAATTGTTAGGTGCCAACATCCGCGTGGCCTATGTGTGGGTTAAGACAGATCTGCCAAACGCCAAACCTGTGCTGGTACAGGTGGGTGAAACGCTAGAAAAGCGGTCCGTACTTGCGACCGAAATTATCAAAGGCGTCTTGCTGCCTCAGTTGGTGATCTTGCCCTTGGTCGTGCTCTTGGTATGGCTTGCGCTAGGGCACGGCATTGAACCTCTCAACGCCTTGGGTGAGCGTATCCGTCAGCGTAAGTCCGACGATTTAAGCCCGCTCGAAGGCCATTACGTGCCCAAAGAAATTGCACCCTTGGTGGCATCGTTCAATGACTTGTTAACGCGCCTCAAAGATTCCATCGCCACCCAAAAACGGTTCTTGGCGGACGCAGCACACCAGCTCAAAACACCGCTCGCGGGTCTACGCATGCAGGCTGACTTGGCACAACGCGAAGGCTCAGATACACAAGAATTAAAGAAATCATTGCAGTTGATTGGCCGCGCCAGCATCCGCGCCACGCACACCGTCAACCAATTGCTGTCTCTGGCACGCGCCGAAAGTGGCAACACATCGATAGCGCGCGCGCCTTGCAATATGGTGGAAATTGCACAGTCCGTCATACAAGACTCTTTGCCCCGCGCCATGGAAAAGCATATCGACTTGGGCTACGAAGGCGTTTCAGCCGACAGCCGTGGCGTGCGGATTTTGGGTAATGCCACCTTACTCAAAGAGTTGGTGCGCAACTTGGTCGACAACGCGATGAACTACACACCATCGAGCGCAGAGACCCCAGGCGTGATCACCGTGCGCGTGCTCAGCGATACAGCGGGCAAAGTAGTCGCGCTGCAAGTCGAAGACTCGGGCCCGGGCATTCCCATGACAGAGCGCGAACAAATATTTCAACCCTTCTACCGCGCACTGGGTACAGAAGTCGATGGTTCGGGGCTTGGCTTGGCAATCGTGATGGAAGTGGCCCATCTGCACAGCGCCAGTGTGAACGTGCAAGATGCATCGCCTGGCAAACCCCACCCCGGTGCAAGTTTTACGGTCCGTTTTCAAAACACTTTGGCATAACAAGTCACGCACACGACAAAAGAACGTTGGGGCAACTACTAAGCATTAGGGTAATGCCCCCTTACTGCCACACGCATTTGTCCTAAGAATGGCGCAGTCTCATGTGGCCATGTCTGCATGCGGTCTATCTCGTTAGTTCGTCTCTTTGGTGCGTGTGCATTTCACATGTCGTGTTTTTAGGAGCTTTCTCGATGTCGTATTCCACAAACTTTCGTTCGTTGCGCCGACTAGCCACGGCCAGCGCATTGCTTGGTGCGCTTTTGGGTGTGATGGCAAGCCCACAAGCTTTGGCGCAAGCGGCCAATACCAAGCCGATTCGCATTGGCGTGCCGACCTCGGTGCAATTGCAAGTGGGACGCGACACGCTCACAGCGATCAAGATGGCGGTGGACGACATCAACAAAAAAGGCGGCGTGCTCGGACGCAAGTTTGAATTCGTTGCGGCCGACGAGACCGAGAACCCTGAAACAGGTATCAGCGCGATCAAAAAACTCACCGCCGATGAAAAAGTAGATTTGCTGATCGGCGGCTATACGAGCGGCGTGACTTTGGCGCAATTGCCGCACATCTCTGCAGCTAAAACGATTTATTTGGGTGTGGGTGCCGCTTCTCCGTCCATCACTGCCAAAGTCAAACAAGACTACGACAACTACAAATACATCTTCCGCGTCGGCCCAATCAACGCCGCACACCAAGCGCGTAGCTTGGTCGACTACATCTCCAACTTCGTCATTGGTGAACTCGGCTACAAAAACATCGCCATCGTTGGTGAAAACGCCAAGTGGGTGCAAGACTTAGTTCCTGTGTTGGCCAAAGGCGCCAAGGACGTGGGCGCTGACGTAAAACTCACAGAATTGTTTGACACACAAACTTCTGACTTCTCTCCCTTGCTCGCCAAGGTCAAGTCAAGCGGTGCGCAATACATGATCGTGGTGTTGTCTCACGCTTCTAGCGACGTTTTTGCGAAACAGTGGCACGACGCGCAAGTGCCCGTTCCTTATGGCGGCATTGACGTCAAGAGCATGGACGGCGATTTCTACAGCCGCATTGGCGGCAAAGCCATCTCAGAAGTTGCTGCCAACTTTGCGGTGCGTGCACCATTGACCAAGAAGACCGTGCCGTTCTTTGACGAGTTCAAAAAGAACTCGGCCAATTACCCTGTTTACACCGCTTTCTTCGCTTATGACTCTGTTTACATCTACGCCGAAGCCGTCAAACGCGCTGGCAGTTTCGACACCGACAAGGTCATCAAAGAATTAGAGAAAACCAAGTTTGAAGGCGTCGGTGGCGAAATCACTTTTGACGATATGCACGATGTGCAAACCGGCAAAGGCAAGATGAATCTGATCTTCGCGCAGTGGCAAGACAAGGGCGAGCGCGTTGTGCTCTATCCCAAAGAATTGCGCACTGGCACCTTTATCTTGCCCCCTTGGATGAAGAAATAAATTGGAAATACTCATCTATGGCGCTGTCACCAGCGCCATCTACGCCTTATTGGCCGTCGGCTTCACCCTGATCTTCG
>CANBZB010000146.1 GCA_947373745.1 Burkholderiales bacterium
GTTTGTTTGAAGTTGCGTGCCAGTTCTACCAATCGCACAAACCCATGGCTTTGTTTGGCGGCTTGTTCAATCGCTTCGCGCGTGCCGTCTGTGCTGCCGTCGTCCACCAAGATCAATTCCCAAGGCCATGGGTAGTTGCCCAAACACGCTTCAATGCGCGAGACCAATGGCGCCACATTCTCCATTTCGTTGTGCATGGGCACGACGATAGAGAGGGAATGGTCAGGCAATGTAGTGGACATAGAAATAGAAGTGTTCATGTATTCAATTAGTTCATCAATTCATTTATGCGGCAATATCAGGCGGTGGTTGGGTGGTTAAAGCAGAAACAAGCCCAGCTATTGCAGCGCAACTCAATGCGCAGATAAGTACCACCAAATGCACCACCAGTGCAGTACGCAATCCTACCGACCATTCCACGCCCCAGGGCAACATCGCCGCGGCACTGGCTGCCTCATAGCTTCCAATACCAGCTAAGCCCTGCAAAGGCGTAACAGCAGCCAATTCGGCACCAAACGTGCCTGCTAAACCAGTTTGAAAACTTACTTGAAGCAATGCGGCAAATAGCATCGCTTGCACACTGAGTTTGATCAACCAGTTGGCCAATGTGACCCACCAACCTTCGGGTGAGTGCGCATTGGATTCAGACAATGCTTGTCTAAATCCATTCAAGTATTTCCATGGCCATTGTGCAAAAGGCGTTGGTGATGCGGCTTGACTCCATTTGGCGAATGACAAAGCGGCAACTACCAATCCGATGCTTAGCAACACACGCAAAAGCAGTTCGATATCAGCAAGCACCCAAATGCCCAACATCAACACCACACAGGCATCTTGAATGCGTAACCAAAGAAGCGATGCAGTTGCACGCGTGAGTGAAATATCAAACCGACGGTTAAGCAACCAAGGAAATGCAGCTTCACCAGAACGAAATGGCATTACATTGACTGACGCGTTATGCCAAAGCACCACCTGCAATGCTGCAACAAAACGCATTTTGGGAAATTGCTTGAACTCGCGACACACGCGCCAACCACGTAAAAGGTAAGTGAGAACCAATCCCATGATGGCTAGGGCTACAACTGTCCAAGGCAGCGCTAAAAAATCTTGTGCAAGGCTTGCAGGAACCCCATGGGTGAACCACCAGGCCAAAAAGGCACAGCTGGTGGTCAGAGCAAGTAAAATTTTGAGTAGCCGCACTGCGAGATTTTACGAAATTAGTGCGACAGCCCTTAAATACAGCCACTTCCTCCCAGAAAGCGTGCATTGAAGCCCATCCCTTTCACCCTGCCCACAATGGAGCACCTCTTTAGGGCAGACCTTTTGTGTTTTTTGGGATGTGTCGCTTTCTTCGTAGCAGTGCCTAACGCCGATGTGTGGGTGAGCCAACAATTTTTCACGCCAGAGTTTGGGTTTGTCTACAGCAAACACCCCATCGTCGTGTTCTCTTACGAGTTGTTTGCGCAAATGCATTTTGGCGTTATCGCTGTTTTATTAGCGTATCTAGCCTGGTCTTACGCAATTAACCCTAGACAAGGTGTTTTGGTCAATCGGTTCAACAGACGTATGGCTGCTTTTTTATTGGTCGTTCTTTTTGTAGGTCCTGGACTGATAGTCAATGGCGTATGGAAAGAGCACTGGGGCCGCGCTAGACCTTTTGAAACACAAAACTTTGGTGGCGAGCACCAATACACCCCGCCCATGCAACCCGCCCAAGAATGCGACACCAATTGTTCGTTTGTGAGTGGCCACGCAGCCATGGGCTTTTATTGGCTCTGCTTGGCTTGGGTTCTAAAGCGCCGTTATTGGCTTTTAGTGGGTTTGGTATTAGGTTCGTTCGTTGGTTTAGGTCGCATCCTGCAGGGCAACCATTTTTTAAGTGACATCGTGTTCTCGTTTTGGACGGTGTATTTTTCTGCTTGCGTCATCGCAACTTGTTTTGGTCTGCACTTTCAAAAGAAAGAAGCCCCATGAAAATCATGCTCACGGGTGCTGCCGGCTTTATCGGCATGCACACCACCCAAAAACTGCTTGCGCGTGGCGACGAAGTACTGGGTGTGGATAGCCTCAACACCTATTACGACCCTGCACTTAAGCAAGACCGCTTGGCCGAATTGCAAAAAGCCAGCAACTTTAAGTTTGCGCACCTAGATTTGTCAGACGCAGCGAAGACGCAAGCGTTATTTGAAGACTTCAAACCACAGCGCGTCATTCATTTGGCAGCACAACCTGGCGTGCGTTATTCCTTAAGCCATCCGCAAACCTGTTTGCAAAACAACATCATGGCGTTTGGTAATGTGTTGGAAGCTTGTCGTCAACACGACGTAGAGCATTTGGTGTTTGCTAGTTCGTCCAGCGTGTATGGCTCCAACACCAAGATGCCTTATGCACCGTCAGACCCAGTTGACCATCCTTTGAGTTTGTATGCCGCCAGTAAAAAAGCCAATGAATTGATGGCGCATACCTATAGCCATGTGTATGGTTTGCCAGTGACAGGTTTGCGTTACTTCACGGTCTATGGCCCGTGGGGGCGTCCCGATATGGCGCCATGGTTGTTTACGCGTGCCATTTTGAAGGGCGAGCCCATTAAAGTGTTTAACCACGGCCAGATGACGCGCGATTTCACCTTTGTGGACGATATTGCCCAAGGCACTGTGCGCGCACTCGATTGCGTAGCTGCGGCGTCAGAAACGTTTTCTAAAGAAGTGCCTTTGCCTGATAGCAGCCATGCGCCGTATCGCATTCACAATATTGGCCATCAAACTCCCGTGCCATTGATGGACTTTATTCACACGCTAGAAAGTGCATTGCGCGTCAAAGCGGTTTTAAATTATTTGCCTATGCAAGCTGGTGATGTGCCCAATACATCCGCTGATATGACAAGTTTGCAACAAGTCACGGGTTACCAAGCGACCACGGATATTGCAGATGGTTTAGCGCAATGGGCCCATTGGTATCGCGAAATAGGGCATCGCTACCAAGCGTTCTAGTTTTCTAGACAACGCGCATAGAACGCGTTGTCATCAAATTTTCACGATTTAGACTTTCTCGCGTCATCTCTGAGAGAAAGAATTCGTTTGTTCGCAAACAAATTCTCAAGCTTCCAAATAAGGATGACACATGAAAGAGCTGCCAAATCCCACAATGCCTTTGTCATTGATTGATATGCCTCGGGGGTCACTTCATCGACACGATACTGAAACTCAAAAAAATAATCTCCCAAGCCAAACCCCATCCGCACGCCCCAGTCTGAGCGTTGAGTGGGCGAAGCACCAAGATGAAGTGCGTGAAGCCCAACGTTTGCGTTACGACGTATTTGTCACTGAGATGGGCGCGCGTCTTAAAGAAACTATCCCGCACCACGACATCGACTTATTTGATGACTATTGCGAGCACTTGATTGTGCGTGACCAAACAACTAACCAAGTCATTGGTACTTACCGCGTACTAACGCCCGCGCAGGCCAAGCGCATTGGCAGCACCTATTCAGATTTGGAATTTGATTTGACACGCTTGCGTCCCTACCGTGAACGTATGGTGGAGTTGGGTCGCAGCTGTGTGCACCCTGAGCACCGCCATGGTGGCGTGATCATGGCTTTGTGGGGCGCATTGGCTGAATTTATGGTGCGTAACAAATTAGACGTGATGATTGGCTGCGCCAGTATTCCTATGTTGCACCAGGGTGTAGTTAGCGGAGAAGTAGCGGCCAGCATTTGGCACCAACTCAAACAAACCCATTTGGCTGACATTGCACACCAAGTCACACCACGTCTTCCATTACCGGTTGAGCAATGGGATGTAAATGTGGCGTTCGAGCCACCTGCATTGATCAAAGGCTATTTGCGATTAGGCGCCAAAGTATTGGGCGCTCCCGCTTGGGACCCAGACTTCAATACAGCTGATTTACCAATGTTGATGAAGATCCAAGACATGCCTGCGCGTTACCGCAAACATTTCTTAGGTGCTTGATGCATTACAGATCCATCTTTATTTCCGATGTGCACTTAGGCACACCTGGTTGTCAAGCTGAAGAGTTATTAGAGTTTTTAAAAGAACACGAGAGCGACTATTTGTATTTGGTCGGCGACATCATTGACGGATGGCAACTACGCAGACGGTGGTATTGGCCCCAAGCCCACAACGATGTTGTTCAAAAGTTATTGCGCAGAGCACGTAAAGGTTGCAAAGTTATTTATATTCCAGGCAACCATGATGAATTTGCCCGCGAATTTTTAAACCACCAATTTGGTGGTGTTGAAGTAGTCGAAGAGGCAATTCACCACACTGCGGATGGAAAGCATCTGTGGGTTATCCATGGTGACTACTTTGACGCAGTCGTGCAGCAAGCCAAATGGTTGGCTTACGTGGGCGACTACCTGTACGAGTTCACGCTCAAAATGAATCGGTATTTGAATAATTTGAGAGGCCGTTTAGGCTTTCCGTATTGGTCGTTGTCTGCTTATCTCAAGCACAAGGTTAAAAAAGCTTTGAACTACATCACCGATTTTGAAGTGGCCGTAGCGCGTGAAGCTGCAAAGCATGGCTACCAAGGTGTGGTGTGTGGACACATTCACCGTGCAGAGATGCGTGAAATTGAAGGCGTGTTGTATTGCAACGATGGCGATTGGGTTGAAAGCAGAACAGCCTTGGTGGAACATATGGATGGACGCTTAGAAATGCTGCATTGGAAGCCTGAGCTAGAAGCACAAACACAAGCTGCTTTGATACAGACCG
>CANBZB010000147.1 GCA_947373745.1 Burkholderiales bacterium
GTTTGCATCAGGTAGTCGCGCAGGCCACCTTTGTAGAGCCAGTTTTGGGTGTCTTTGGTTTTTTCGTTGTTGAGCCACACACCCACGCCTGGCATCAAAACAGCTTTGCTTCGCAACAGATGCACCAACTCGTTCATCGGCAAGTTGGACGTCTCGAAGTATTTGCCGTCTGGCCAAACGCGGACGGTTGTGCCTTGTTTGCGGTCGTTGACGTCTTGTTTGCGGATTTTGAGTTTTTCCACCACATCGCCACCGGCGAATACCAAATGGGCGACTTGGCCTTCGCGGTAGGAAGTCACTTCCATGCGTTTGGCCAGCGCATTGGTCACGCTCACGCCCACGCCGTGCAATCCGCCGGAGAAGCTATAGGCGCCGCCTTGGCCTTTGTCGAATTTGCCGCCAGCGTGCAAACGGGTAAAAACGATCTCGATGACGGGGACTTTTTCTTCCGGGTGCATGCCAAAAGGAATGCCTCGGCCGTCGTCTTCGATGCTGACCGAGCCGTCGCTGTGCAGCGTGACGGCGATTTTCTTGCCGTGACCAGCCAGCGCTTCGTCGGCGGCGTTGTCTAAAACCTCTTGGATAACGTGCAGCGGGTTGTCGGTGCGGGTGTACATGCCCGGACGCTGTTTGACCGGTTCGAGCCCTTTGAGGACGCGGATCGACCCTTCGGAATACTGGGGTGTGGGGGTTGGTTGCTTGGATGCCATGGGCGGGAATTGTAGGGATTCGGTAAAGTCACCCCCATGAACCAACCGAATAAAACGCTGCCCCTGTGGCAAGTCCTGCTCTGCGGAGCCGCCATCGTCACCCTATCGATGGGGGTGCGCCACGGCTTTGGTTTGTGGCTGCAACCCATCACCCAAGCCCAAAACTGGACCCGCGAAAACTTCGCCTTTGCCATGGCGATTCAAAACCTGACTTGGGGCTTTTTCAGTATTTTTTCGGGCATGGTGGCCGACAGATTTGGCGCTTTTCGAGTCATCCTGGTCGGGGCGTTGCTGTATGCCCTGGGCTTGGCAGGCATGGCCTACTCCACCTCGACCTTGACTTTCACGTTGACGGCTGGCATTTTGATTGGTGCCGCGCAAGCTGGAACTACCTATTCCGTCATTTACGGCGTGATTGGCCGTAATGTGAGTGCTGAGAAGCGCTCTTGGGCAATGGGAGTAGCGGCCGCCGCCGGGTCATTTGGTCAGTTTTTGATGGTGCCCGTCGAAGGTTTTTTGATTGCCAACTATGGCTGGCAAGAAGCCCTGGTTTGGCTCACGCTGGCTTTGCTCGTGGCCCTACCTTTGGCGCTGGGGCTGCGCGAGCCCAGTTTTGCCAGCGGCAAGCCCCCAGCGCGCGAACAGTCCATTTTCCAAGCTCTGCGGGAAGCTTTTGCCTATCCCAGCTTTCAATTGCTGATGGCTGGTTTTTTTGTGTGCGGATTCCAAGTCGTGTTTATCGCTGTGCACATGCCGAGTTACCTCAAGGACAAAGGCTTGTCGCCTGAAGTCGCCAGCATCGCATTGGCATTGATTGGTTTATTCAATGTGTTTGGTACCTACATCGCTGGCAGTTTGGGCCAGCGATTGGCGAAGCGCAAAATTTTGGCGTTTATCTATTTGAGCCGATCGGTTGCCATCGCTCTGTTTCTCCTCGCACCACTCACGCCCTGGTCGGTCTACATTTTTGCAAGCGTTATGGGGCTTTTGTGGCTTTCCACCGTGCCGCCGACCAATGCGGTGATTGCCCAAATTTTTGGCATCGCCCATTTCTCCATGCTCGGTGGATTTGTCTTCTTTAGTCACCAAATCGGTAGCTTCATGGGCGTATGGCTAGGCGGTTATTTGTATGACAAAACCGGCAGCTACGACATCGTTTGGTACATCTCGATTGCGCTCGGACTTTTAGCTGCGTTTGTCAATTTACCCGTAAAAGAGACAGCCATAGAACGTCAACCCAAGATGGCGACAGCTTAAGAAATGATGCAAGACCACCCCACTCTGTCGGCTGAAACCAAAACTGAACCACTTCGACTTGGTTGGTTGAAATTACTAGTTTTGGGTACCACGACAGCCGTTTTGGCCGGTGTTTTGTCCTTGTATCTGCAACCCGCTTTTTTGGTGACTTTAGCGACGCAGGTTTGGGCTTGTTTCTAAATTCTTGGTTTTGAGCTCAACCCTTCATGGCCTTGAGCCACCTTCTGCTTGGGTAAAACGCTGGGCGCATTTATTGCCAACTAGCGCAAACTTAAGCACTACGGCATCAGCAGATGTTTTGGACTTGGCTTGTGGTCATGGCAGGCACATGCAATTTTTGGCGGGCTTGGGTCACACAATGCTCGGCGTCGACCGTAACGCCGAGGCCCTCAAGACGGCTGCTCAGTGGGGTGAAACCTTGCTCGCCGATATTGAGAACGCAGCGTGGCCCCTGGATGGAAGAACGTTCAAAGCGGTGGTGGTCACCAATTACCTTTGGCGCGAACTTTTTCCCCAAATATTGAACAGTTTGGCTGAAGGTGGGGTTTTGATTTATGAGACCTTCTCGCAGGGCAATGCAGCCTTCGGAAAGCCCTCACGCCCTGAGTTTTTATTGCAACCAGGTGAGCTTTTAGAGCGCTGTAGGGGCTTACGGATTGTGGCGTTCGAAGAGGGATTTATACCCTCCCCGAACAGGTTAATACAGCGGCTTGTGGCTATCCGTTTGCCAAGTGACGTGGAACCCGCCGCCCTCAGTAGAATACTGGTTTCCCCTTAAACGTCTCATACGTCTATGAAACCTATCACCGGCAGCATCGTCGCACTCGTCACTCCCATGCACAAAGACGGTAGCGTTGACTACCCGACTCTGCGCAAACTGATCGATTGGCACATCGCTGAAGGTACCGACTGCATCGGCGTGGTGGGTACAACGGGTGAATCACCCACGGTGAACGTCGAAGAACACTGCGAAATCATCCGCGTCTCGGTCGAACAAGCCGCCACCCACAAAAATCGCCATGTGCCCATCATGGCGGGATGCGGCGCTAACTCGACAGCAGAGGCCATCGAACTGGCTAAGTTTGCCAAAGGCGTTGGCGCAGATTGCCAGTTGCAAGTAGTTCCTTACTACAACAAGCCCACGCAAGAAGGTCAGTTCCAGCATTTCAAAGCAATTGCTGAGGCGGTTGATCTGCCCATGGTGCTCTACAACGTCCCCGGACGAACCGTTGCTGATATGGCGCATGACACAGTTTTGCGTCTGGCCCAGGTGCCAGGCATTGTCGGCATCAAAGAAGCCACCGGCAATATCGAACGCGCGCAGTGGTTGATACGCGATGTGCCTAAAAACTTCGCCGTCTATTCAGGCGACGACCCTACCGCGGTGGCATTGATGTTGTGCGGCGGCCAAGGCAATGTCAGCGTGACAGCCAATATTGCCCCGCGCCAAATGCATGAACTTTGTGTGGCAGCGATGGCGGGCGATGTCCGCAAAGCCATGGAGATTCAACGCAAGCTCATGCCTGTGCACAAAAACCTGTTTGTCGAAGCCAATCCCATTCCATTGAAGTGGGCTATGGCACGCATGGGACTGTGTGGCCCTACCATGCGCCTGCCTATGACCCCTCTGACCCCAACCCTTGAGCCTGTCGTTGAGAGCGCGCTGCGCTCTTCGGGCTTGCTGTGAGTGCACTAAAGGCTTATCCGTGAAGTTACTCTTCCCCCGTTTGACTTATTTTTGTTGCGCTTTAATTTTGGGCGCGCTAGCTGCTTGCAGTTCTGTCATGGAAATGGACAAGATTAACTACAAGTCCGAAGTTACTGAAAAGCCTACTCCCCTTGACATACCTCCTGACTTAACGCAGCTGAATCGCGATAACAGATACAGCACGCCCAGTAGTTCCGTCACCGCAAGTAGCATAAACAATAAACCTGTAGGCGGTATTCCTACTGCTGCAAAACAAGTCAATGAAGCACGAATCGAAAGAGACGGTCAACTGCGTTGGATTGTCATTAACAGGACGCCCGAGGAAATCTGGCCGCTGGTTCGTAGTTTTTGGATTGATAACGGCTTTACATATGTAGTTGAGCAACAAGATTTAGGAATACTAGAAACAGAGTGGGCCGAAAATAGAGCAAAACTCCCGCAGGGCATGATCGGGAAATTAATGAAGAGCATTTCTGATACAGGTTTGCGAGACAAATTTAGAACACGAATTGAGCGTTCAAAAAGTGGTGGTGTTGAGATTTATATTTCGCATCGTGGAATTAGTGAGGAATATTTAGACACGCTCAAAACCCGAACCGCCTGGAAGCCCCGACCCACTGAGCCGGAACTCGAAATCGAATTTATGAACCGCTTGATGGTCAAACTCGGCGTGGGACTGAAAATGGATACAGCAGAAGCAGTGCCTGTCCAGAAAACAGCGGCAAAGGCGGCAGTAGTCACTATCGATGGCGTGCCCACTATCACCATCTCCGACAGCTTTGATGTTGCGTGGCGCCGTGTCGGCTTGGCACTAGACCGCACCGGTTTTACCGTGGAAGACCGTGACCGCGTGCAAGGCACTTATTTCGTGCGTTTTGTAGATGTATCACCTGATGAACGCGGCTTCTTTGCGCGGATGTTTAGCAAATCGAAGGC
>CANBZB010000148.1 GCA_947373745.1 Burkholderiales bacterium
GATGACTTTGTCTAAGGTGTCGCCCGAGACCACATCGTAGGTTTTAGCAGCGCCCTTGCCCTCTACGTCTAATGCGAAAACGTGTGATACGCCAGCCAGTGCGCCAAGGCATACGACGAGTCGAAGGCAAGCGTTGAAGTAAGACATAAAGGTTCTCCGACGGTTCCGTGCGTGGTTAGTAGATGAAGGGCCAAGCAACCCAGCCACCCTGAAATGTTTGTTTTTTACCTGCCACTTGGCGAATCTCAGACTGGTAGTCTGACACCGATTTAACTTCGGCCAGCACGGCCGCGTCAAGTGCGCCGGATTCAATGGCGCGTCCTGGCAACAGTCGGCCATCAGCCAAAACGATTTGGTCACCCACCCGCAAACCCGATGTTTTGCCTGCGTGGAGCACCAGTTGACCCTCTTCGTTCTTTTCGACTGCGAAACTTTGGGGGTCGCACGCAAGCTGGCGGTCAAGCTCTTTGACCATGTTGTTGACGGTCATCTCAATCGACGAAAGGGTGTCGACGTCTAGCTTAGGTGTGCCGTAACTGCTGGGAATCGTGACGCCAAAGAGCAGATTTTGTGAACCAAACCACACCGGCTTATGAGGGCCTGCTTGCACTTGCCAAGCCAAGATAAACGCAGGGTGATCGCCGGTGTTGAGGTTGACGCGGGCTGGCAAGACGGTCAGTTGCAGCGACCATTGCACAGATTCTTCGCCTTGGCCGTAAATAAGCCGCTCATACGTGCGTTTGTAGGCGGCATCGGTCATCAAACGCCAATGCTGGGTTTGGGCAGAGGCTTGCAAGACTTGTTGTCTGGCGGCGAATCCGATTTTTTGCGCCAGGTAGTGGTGCTCAGGCGCAATGCTGGAAGCCAAGTCCAAGCCCACACGCATCACATGGCGAATCGGTGACCGCGCCCGCGGTGCGGTGCAGCTGACGGGCGCCACGCTCTCTAAGGTGCGGTTGGACAGTTCAACGGTTTCTACGTTGTTGGTTTTTTTGTATTGGCCAATTTGAATGTCGCGCAACCTGATCTCAGACGAGAAACGGTTGAGCTCCAACAAAGCGCCGCGCGTGTCCATCCAGCTGGTGGTGCTGACGCGGGTATTGGACTTCATCGCGGCTTCTACCAAAGCCGCGCGGATGGCTTCTAGCCTTTGTTCAGGCTTGAGGTCTTGGGCATAAACGCCAATAGCCATTCCCCACAAAGCGCCAAGCAACACGCTGGCGCCTAGCCAACGGCGTAGGTTTTTTAGCAAATGGTTGCAACGGCTAGGCATGGGAATGACTGGGTAAATCTAAAGCGTAGAGCTTACGGTGATGGGCGTGACGACAAGCAGCAGCTAATGCTTAGTAACGCTTGGTGCTCAGTTGTGCAATATAGAGCGAACGCAAGTCATTGACGATGCGACGGTCTAGCGACAAAGTGGTCTCGTAGGTGTCGTCACCGACGGGGGTGATGCTGACCAAGACTGCCCCATAGACCACACCTTCCACACGCGCACGGAAGGTGTCGCTCATCACCGTCATGTCGGCGATGGTGGTGTTGGCGTCGAGTTGCTGGCCATAGACCTGTTCGGTCAAGGCGCGGTAGGCGTCCAACTTAGACGCGCGGATCGCCAACAAACGTTGTTGCGATGCGTTGCGGTGGTTTTGAATGCTGATGACGGCATACCCAGTCGCGACCAAGGTCTCGCGCTTCTCGGTCATGGGCGTGATCATGTTGGCAGATTCTTCTGCCTTCATTTGCTCTGCGGATTTGGCGGTTTTGCTAGGTGGCAATGCGCAAGCAGTTGTCAGCAAGGCGGTGGCTACTAGAGCCCAAAAAGTGGCGCGTTTCATGGTCGGTGTCCTTGTATAGGTCTCCCACACGATTCGTCAGTAAGGGGCACATCTTTAACCTGACAAAAAGAGAGTTTGGTGATTAATTGGTAGCTTTAGTACTTTTGTTGTCTTGCGTGAATTTATCAGTATTAGACAATCCAGTGTAGGAATTTTTGACATGAAGCCCACCACCCAATTTATCGGATTAAGCGAATCTGCCAAAACTTTGCGCAATTTGGTCGCAACGATGGCCAATTCCAATGCCACCGTCATGATTACCGGTGAAAGTGGCACTGGCAAAGAGCTTTTAGCCCGTTTACTGCACGACCAGTCCGACCGTTGCGGTGCGAACTTTGTGCCTATTAATTGCGCTGCCATCCCTAAAGATTTGCTAGAAAGTGAACTTTTTGGTCACAGAAAAGGCTCTTTCACAGGCGCAGTAGCAGACCGTATCGGTCGCTTCGAATTAGCCCATGGGGGCACCATCTTCTTAGACGAAATTGGCGATATGTCGCTCGATATGCAGGTCAAACTGCTGCGCGTTTTGCAAGAACGCACGGTCGACCCGATTGGTGGAACCCGACAGGTGCAGGTGGATGTGCGTGTCATAGCCGCCACCCACCGCGACCTAGACACCGAGATTGAATCGGGTCGATTCCGCGAAGATTTGTACTATCGGCTTAATGTTTTGCCGATGGTGACGCCGGCGTTGCGTGAGCGCAACACGGATGTGCCTGAATTACTGACATTTTTTGCCAAAAAATGTGCGGCTTTTGGCAAACAGCCCATCACCTTCAAGCCTGATTTTTTGACAGCACTACAAAAGTACCCATGGCCGGGCAATGTGCGTGAACTTTCCAACTTGGTAGACCGCTTCAGCACCTTGTACGCAGGCCAAGAATTGGATTTGCGGGCCATTCCCCCTACCCTGCTGCCCAAAGGTTTGATTTCTGCGCAGGCCGAATTGCAGGCCCAGTCACCTTTACTAGCCAAGCTAGAAATGACACCCCCGCCCGAAGTTTTGGCTGAAAGTGCAATGCAAAACCAGCCAGAGCCTGAAGAGAATGAGATCGAAAGCATCATCATGCTCGCCCAAGGCATGCCGCATTTGCCGCCAGAGGGTTTGTCTTTGAAAGAGCGGATGGCGCAGATTGAGCGCAGCATCATCGAGCAAGCGCTAGAGCGCAATTCGGGCAATGTGTCGCGCACAGCCAAACTGCTGAACTTACAGCGCACGACCTTGATCGAGAAGATCAATAAATACGAGCTTCGCTCGGCCTAAGCTATCCAACTTGGTTTTTCGCAACAGGCTACACGGCCTGTTTTTACGCTAACTTAATTAAATATTAATCTTGGTCGTTATAGAGCACGGTAATGCTCATACGACGGTTACGCGGGTCGCGTTTGTCTTTGGGGTTGAACGGATCGGTGTCTGCCACGCCCTCGATCCGCGCAAAACGGCTCTCCGGTATACCGTTTTTCTCCAGCATTTGACGGGTCACTTCGGCGCGTTCGGCTGAGAGAGACCAGTTATTGCGGGTTTCGTTGCCGTCCTTGTTTTGGAACGGGACGCTGTCGGTATGCCCACGAATCGCGACTTTATTGGGCATTTGCGCCAATGACGCGGCGATTTCTTTCATCAAATTTGCAGCCTTACCTTGCATGCCAATGCTGCCACTTGGAAACATGGCGAAGTCGGCTTTGTCGATGATCTCGATACGCAAACCTTGCTTGTCGCGGGTAATCGAGACTTGGTCTTTCATGTCGCTGAGCTTTTTGTTCTCAGCGAGTTTTTGTTCGATTTCTTTTTCTAGCTTGTCAAAGTCTGATTTTTCTTTGGCAGCGGCGACTTCTTTTTTCTGTTCTGGCGTGAGTTTGTCAGGATCGGAATAGGGGTTTTCGTTTTCTTGGCCTGGGTCGGTGCTCGGATTCGGACCGCCCTCAGAACGTGGGGTCAGGCGCTCTAACAACGCTGTTTGCTTGGCAGAGAAAGGGAAACCGTCGGGATCAATGATGGAGCGGCCACCGAACATGCCGTTGGAGCCCGCCAATTGGCCAAAAGGAATCAAACTTTGTGAAGCAGGCTTGAAGTAATCGGCAATACTTTTACGTTGGTCGTCGTTAGACGCGCCCAACAGCCACATCAACAAGAAGAAGGCCATCATCGCCGTCATCATGTCGGCCAACGCAATTTTCCAAGCACCACCGTGCGCACCACCGTGTCCATCATCAATGATTTTCTTGATGATGATGACAGGTGCCAGCGCTTCCGCTGGCGCGTTCGGGTCTTTTTCTTCGTCAGCCATTACTTCCTCAGCGCGTCGAAGATTTCACCAAAGGTGGGCTGGTTGTGGTGGCTGATACACACGCGTCCCGCCTCGATGATCAAAGGAACTGGGTAGCCATGCATATTGCCCAAGATGATTTGCTTGGCGACGTTGAGCACTTCACCGTCTTCGTCAATGATTTGCTTCAAGCGGCTACCAAACGGCTCAAAAATACCGTAGGCCAAGAACACCCCAAGGAAGGTACCGACCAACGCGCCACCAATCAAGGCACCCAATACAGGTGGGGGTTGGTCAATCGCGCCCCTGGTCTTCACCCCACCCAACACACAGGCCACAATTCCCAGCGCCGGTAAGGCGCCAGCCAGTGTGCCGATGGCTTCGGCGTTTTTCATTTCGTTGTGGTGGTGTAGTTTGATGGACGCGGTCATCACGTCTTCCACCGCATAGGGGCTCAAAGTGCCGGAAGACACCACCATCAAACGGATGGTGTCGCAAAT
>CANBZB010000149.1 GCA_947373745.1 Burkholderiales bacterium
TCTTTGGCGTTGGGGTCTTTGAACCAAAACGCTTGGTGAGTTTTGCCGTTGTTCACAAACTCGGCAGATACCACGCGGCCTGCGCGCAAAGTTTCGCCGTCTGCTTCGAGCGACTCGTAGACGACAGAGAAACGATCGCCCTTACGCAAAGCGCGGTGAAAGTCGATGTCGCCAGCAAAGATGTCAGCCAGTTGCACTGCCACGCTGTCTGGAATATTGGCGTCGTCGGTAGCGGCAAACAAAGAACTTTGGATGGTGCCACTGCCCAAGCGCTGGTTCACCTGCAGGGGGGCGATTTCTAGTTGTTCGGTGAAGGTGTCACCGACGCGGGTCACGACCCAGCGGCTGAATTGGTCTGAGCCGTCAGTGGCCCAGCGCACGGTCATGCGGTTGAGTTGGTGGTCCGCGGAAGTTTCTACGCTGACCAAACGCGCGGCACGGCCGAGCAGGTTTTGTCTAGCGACAGAGGATGCGCGCAAGAAGCCTGCCGCTTGCGCGTCACTCACACCTAGGCGGTTGAGCAGACTGTCCGCTGTGTCATTGGTCCGGCTGAGATCAGAACGGAACAAGAGCAGAGCTTTATCAGCCGAATGGCTTGTTTGGGTGAGTGCGGTCACCGTCTCCAACACCGAGCGAACCGGCGTGTTGTCTAGGGTCGCATCTAAGCCAGCAATCGCCAAAGCACCACCACCCGCCAACGACAAAACGATGGCTGCAACAGCCATCGCGTGTTTGGGGTGCGTTTTGTAAAACGTCAGTGGATGCAAAAGGTTTCTCCGAGGGTGGACATGCCGACTAAAATTAAGCCTAAATGCCAGCCCTCCAGTATAGCCGTTTGGGCAATAAACCTTTATGAATCAAATACCTGCAACAAACTCCTCCAGCACTGCATCCATGAGCGATACGGTGCAACACGCTTTGGCTGTCACTTTGCGCGGCTGTGAGGAGCTGATTCCCCAAGACGCGTGGGTGAAAAAACTCGTCAAGTCCGAAGCGACTGGCCAGCCTTTGCGCATCAAATTAGGGCTCGACCCCACTGCACCAGACATTCATATTGGCCACACCGTTGTGCTCAACAAAATGCGCCAATTGCAAGATTTGGGGCACCAAGTCATTTTCTTGATCGGCGACTTCACCAGTTTGATAGGCGACCCTTCCGGCCGCAACAGCACCCGTCCGCCGCTCACACCCGAGCAAATCAAAGAAAACGCGGAGACCTATTACAAGCAAGCCTCTTTGGTACTCGACCCTGAAAAAACCGAGATCCGCTACAACAGCGAGTGGAGCCTGCCCTTGGGTGCGATGGGCATGATCCAACTCGCCGCCAAATACACCGTGGCGCGCATGATGGAGCGCAACGACTTCCATGACCGTTTCAAGGCTGGCACACCGATTAGCGTGCATGAATTTTTGTATCCGTTGATGCAAGGCTATGACTCGGTCGCTTTGAAGTCTGACTTAGAACTCGGCGGCACCGACCAAAAATTCAACCTACTGATGGGCCGCCATCTGCAAGCGGAATACGGTCAAGAGCCCCAATGCATATTGACGATGCCTTTGCTCGAAGGTCTGGATGGCGTGGACAAAATGTCCAAGTCCAAAAACAACTACATCGGCATCAACGAGGCTCCCAACTCCATGTTCGCCAAGGTTTTGTCGATTTCGGATGTGTTGATGTGGCGCTGGTACACCTTGTTGTCTTTCCAGTCCTTGGACGCGATTGCCGCGCTCAAGCGCGAAGTTGAAAACGGCCGCAACCCCAAAGACGCCAAAGTGGCATTGGCCAAAGAAATCACTGCGCGCTTTCACGGTGCGGCCGCGGCAGACGCTGCTGAGCAAGACTTCATCAACCGTAGCCAAGGCGGCGTGCCGGATGTGATCGACGAAGTCGAGGTCAGCGGCGCACCCCTTGGTATTGCAGCCTTGCTGAAAAACGCAGGTCTTGCACCTTCGAGTAGCGAGGCCAACCGATTGATAGAAGGCAACGGTGTGCGCGTGGACTCGAGCGTGGTGACCGACAAAGGCCTGAAGTTGCCCGCGGGAACCTATGTGTTGCAGGTCGGCAAGCGCAAATTTGCGCGTGTCACCTTGCGTTAACGCCATGCGAGCATGATCAGCGCATGAACAAACTTGCTAAATCGAAGTGGTTGACGCCTAAAGCGCTCTTGGGCGTTTCGGTGGTGGTGGCCTGTATCACCATCGCCCTCAAAACATTAGCTTGGTGGTTAACCGACTCGGTCGGGTTGCTGTCCGACGCGATGGAGTCGGTGGTGAACTTGGCCAGTGCGGTGTTCGGTTTGATGATGGTCACCGTGGCCGCTATGCCCGCCGACGAAGAACACCCATTTGGTCACCACAAAGCGGAATATTTCTCCTCTGGCTTTGAAGGTATATTGATTGTCATTGCCGCCTTGGGCATTGTGTGGGCAGCCGCGCACCGTATCTTTGACCCGCAGCCGCTTGAACAAGTTGGTTTAGGTTTGGTGTTGTCTGTCATTAGTTCGGCACTCAATGGTTTGCTTGCATGGGTCATGTTCTCCGCTGCACGGGTGCATCGTTCGACCGCGTTGGATGCCGATGCGCGTCACTTGGTCACAGACGTTTGGACCTCTGCGGGCGTAGTGATCGGCATTGGTTTGGTGACTTTCACGGGTTGGTTGTGGTTAGACGCAGTTGTAGCTATTGGCGTGGCACTCAATATCTTGCGCGAAGGCTGGCACTTGATTTGGAGCGCCTCGCAAGGATTGATGGACGAAGCGTTGGAGCCCGAAGTGCTGGCGCAAATTCAAGAGGTGCTGCACGACTTTTCGCACAGCCGTGATTCGGCCAATCCGCAAACCCATATCGTTCGTTTCGACCATGTGGCGACGCGCAAAGCAGGCCAACGCCGTTTTGTCGACTTGCATATGCACATGCCAGCAGAATGGTCGCTAGGCCGCGCTGCAGCGTTGCGAACCAACGTGGAACAGGCCTTGATGGCTGCAGTGCCCGGTCTGCGTGCGTCGATTCAACTGTTACCTAGCGACGTAGAAGCCCACTTCGACGACCCCGTGCGCCGATAATCGGAGCATGACCGCACCTACCTTAGGCTTTGATGCCTTGCCCCTTCGCGCGGCAACCCACTCTAATTTGATGCAACTGGGTTACACCCAGATGACCCCTATCCAAGCTGCCAGCTTGCACATCACGCTGGCGGGGTGCGATGTGATTGCACAAGCCAGCACAGGCAGTGGCAAAACCGCCGCATTTGGTGTGCCTTTGGTCGAAAAACTTGATCCTGCTGTCTCGGATGCACAAGCCTTGGTGCTATGCCCCACGCGCGAGTTGGCAGAACAGGTCACCCAAGAAATTCGCCGCTTAGCGCGCGCAGTGGGCAATGTGAAGGTTGTCACCTTGTGCGGCGGGGTAGCTTTGCGCGGCCAAACCCAAAGCTTGGAGCATGGTGCGCATGTGGTGGTGGGTACGCCCGGGCGTATCTTGGATCACTTAGAACGCGGATCCTTGCAATTGCAAGCGGTCAAGACTTTGGTGTTGGACGAAGCCGATCGCATGCTCGACATGGGATTCTTTGACGACATCGCGAAGTTGGTACGCCAGTGTCCGAAGGACAGACAAACTTTGTTGTTCTCGGCTACCTACCCAGACGGCATTGCCAAACTTGCTGCGCAATTTATGCGCGAGCCGCAAAACGTCAAGGTACAGGCGCAGCATGACGCAAGCAAGATTCGTCAAATCTTTTACCAAGTGAACGAGAGCGAGCGCTTGCATGCGGTCTCGCTCATCTTGAACCACTTCCGTCCCGTGTCTACGCTGGCTTTTTGTAATACCAAGCAGCAATGCAAAGACCTGATCAACGTTTTGCAAGCCCAAGGCTTTAGTGCGCTCGCGCTGTATGGGGAGTTAGAACAACGTGAACGCGATCAGGTGTTGGTGCAATTTGCCAACCGCTCTTGCTCCGTCTTGGTGGCCACTGATGTGGCGGCACGTGGCTTGGACGTGCACAACTTAGAAGCCGTTATCAATGTCGATGTCACGCCAGACAGCGAAATCCACATACACCGCATTGGCCGCACAGGACGTGGTGACGCAGAGGGCTTGGCGCTCACCTTGGCCAGCATGGACGAGATGGGCAACGTGGGCAAGATTGAGCAACTGCAAGGCCATGAATCGGTGTGGGCACCTCTGGCAAGTTTGACACCTGCGGCCGGTGGCAAGTTACAACCGCCCATGGCGACTTTGCAAATTGCTGGTGGCCGCAAAGAAAAAATCCGCGCGGGCGATGTTCTAGGGGCTTTGACGGGTGACGCAGGCTTTGCCAAAGAGCAAGTTGGCAAGATCAGCGTGAACGAGTTTTCGACCTATGTGGCTGTCGAGCGCGGAATTGCGCATGAGGCGCTTAGGCGGTTGAATGCGGGGCGTGTGAAGGGTAAGAGTGTGAAGGTGCGGTTGTTGGAGGAGGCGTTAGGGCGCTAGATATATGGGTTTTTAAATCCCAGTTCCGCCAATATGTCGACTTCATAAGCCTCCATCTCCCGCGCATCTCTCAAACTAGTTTCATGATCCCAGCCTTGGGCGTGCAAGGTGCCGTGGACCAACAAATG
>CANBZB010000150.1 GCA_947373745.1 Burkholderiales bacterium
GAACGCGATGTGGCGGTGATGTTTACCGAGCACAGCATGGATATGGTGTTTTCTTTTGCGACGCGCATCTTGGTGATGGCACAAGGCCGTATCTTGGTCGAAGGCACGCCGCAAGAGGTACAAAACAATCCGCTCGCACAGTCTGTGTACTTGGGGCGTGGCAAAACATCAGAGGGGGAGACCGTATGAAGCCCTTTCTAGAAGTTTCCCATTTGAACGCCTGGCATGGTGCTGCACAAATATTGTTTGATGTGTCTTTGCATGTGGGTCGTGGCGAAGTAGTCGCCTTACTCGGTCGTAATGGAGCAGGCAAGTCGAGCACACTGAAAGCCATCATGGGGCTGATGCCGCGGCGCGAAGGGGAACTTCACTTTGATGGGCAAGACCTCACGCAGATGCCAGCGTTTGAGGTCGCTCGTCTGGGTGTAGGCTATGTGCCCGAAGACCGACGCATCTTCACCGATCTCACGGTGTTAGAAAACCTCACACTCGCCAAACAAAAAGCGCGCTATGACAACCGCCAGCGCGTGCTGTCAGACTGGACACTGGAAAAATTATTCGATCTATTTCCTAATTTAGCGAATATGCAAAACCGCCAAGCTAGCCATATGAGCGGCGGGGAGCAACAAATGCTCAGCGTAGCCCGCACTTTGATGGGCAACCCTTTATTGGTGATGTTGGACGAGCCCTCGGAAGGCATTGCACCTGCCGTCGTCAGCCGCATGTCTGAGATGGTGGTTACGCTCAAGCGCCAAGGCGTGAGCGTATTGCTGTCAGAACAAAACTTAGACTTTGCCCATGCGGTATGCGACCGCACTTACATGATTGAAAAAGGCGAGCTCTCAGAGTTGGTCAAGATGATGGATGACCCACACATCTAAACGGGCTTGAGTGCAGGATTGCCTTTTTCGACCACATAACTCGCTTGCGTTTTAAAGCCAGCTTCGCTACCTGCTGGCATAGCAGTGGTTCTGAAGTCACAGCGCACCTGTGATGGCGTGACGCTGATCAAGCTATAGCCGCGCTCGTCACCGCGTGCGTGCAAGATGTCTGGGTTGTTGTCACGTACGATGCCCAATGCTTTTTCTCCCATGCCGCGCGATGTCACAGATGTAGTGACAAACTCACTGGCAACCAATGGCGAACTAGGGTCGTTGGGAACAGGGCGCAAATAAGCGGCTACGTTCATATGTACATCGCCGCCTAGCGAAACGACATTTTTGATTTGGTTGTCTGCGATCGATTGCAACAAGCGTTTGCGTGCTTCGGGGTAGCCGTCCCATGCCTCGTTCCAATACGCGCGTCCTGTTGGCCCAGGAATACTGGTAGAACTCATTTGTGTGCCTTGCGCTAATAACTTCCATGTGCGCTTGGATGCTTTGAGTCCTTTGTCTAACCAACGCTCTTGCTCAAATCCAAACATGCTGCGCGTCGGATCGCTCAATGCATCGCATTGAGTCACCATACGTCCGCCGCCACGCACAGGGTCTGGACAGGCGAGTGGGCTTCGGAACTGGCGGTTGTCTAGCGTCCAGATATCAGCCAAGCGACCCCATGCAAACTGGTCGTGTAGACGCATGGATGCACGTTGCGGACTTTTAGGATCAGGGCCCAACAAAACAGGTTGGTGCTCGAAATACGCCTGATAAGCAGCAGCCCGTCTTGCCAAAAATTCTGGCACAGGTGTGTTTTTCATATCCACTTGGTTGGCGTAATCGTTGACGACTTCATGGTCGTCCCACATCAAGACCCAAGGATGCGCAGCATGCGAGGCTTGCAGCATCGGGTCTTGTTTGTATTGGGCGTAACGCGTGCGGTATTGCTCTAGTGTCTTAGGCTCTTCGGTATTGTGTTTGCGCGTGGTGTATTGCGCATTGCTAGATTCGTAGATGTAGTCGCCTACAAACAGCACAAAGTCCAAATCTTGTTGGGCGACTTCTTGGTGCGCCACAAACAAGCCAGCCTCGTAGTGTTGGCAAGAAGTCAAGGCCATGCGCAACATAGCTACGTCCGCCTGTAACGCAGGTGCAGTGCGCGTATGTCCCACCGTGCTGATCGCCTCGCCTTGTCGAAACCGATACCAATAGTCTGTGCTGGGTTGAAGGGATTGCACCAACAGATGCACGCTGTGACCACGGCTTGCGTCTGTCGTAACTTTTGCCAAATGCACACGTTGCTTTAGGGCATTGTCTGCAAATACTTCTACCGTTACGTCGATCGGGTCATTGCCTACAGCTGCGCGGTCTTGCTCATCGACTAATAAGCGCGTCCACAACACGACCGAGTCAGGACGTGGTCGGCCACTGGCTACGCCCAAGGCAAAGGGGTTCACGCGCCACGGTCTGTCACGCTCTGCAGGCGCAGCAATCGCTTGCATCCACGGCAACAGCGCCAAACTCACGGCGCTGCGTTGCAAATAGGTATTAAATTCTCTTCTGTCCATAAATGTCCCTTGCTATAGGGACATCGTAAGGTGAATGCGTGACAGAAATTTAATACGCGCTTTCATTTTTACGCTTAAGCCTTTTTAGCCAAGCCCAAACGTTCGACAGTAGCGCGCTCTGATTCAAATGTGCGCACAGCGTATTTGGTGTAGTCCTCACTATTCATATAAATAGTGGGCTGGTAGTACTGGTCTAGGGTAGCAATGACTTTAGGGTCATCCAAAGTTTTCTTGAAAGCGTCTTGCAACACGCGCACGATGGCGGGGTCCATGCCTTTGGGGCCACCAATACCAAATGGCGATTCAGAAATCGTGTCCCATCCACTTTCTTTCACCGTGGGCACATCCGGAAAGGCTTTGGTACGTTTGCTACCCAATGTAGACAACAAGCGCAACTTGCCTTCTTTCACCAAAGGGATGATTTCTGATGTGCTGCTCGCCATACGAATGTGTCCGCCGAAAATGGCTTGCAAAATTTCAGCCGCTCCTTTGAAGGGAATGGGGTTGAGTTCAATGCCGGCTTTCAGGCTGAAGTCTTCAATCGCCAAGTGTGGCGTGGTACCTGTTCCCGTATGGCCGTATTCCAATTTGCCTGGATTGGCTTTGGCGTAAGCGACCATTTCTTTGAGCGTTTTGAATGGCGCGTCTAGGGTTGATGCAATGCAAAAGGTATAGCCCGTCAAACATGCAATATGCGTTAAGTCTTTGACAGGGTCAAAGTTGGTTTTTTGCATGTGTGGGATGCGGTACACACCTAAAGGCAATTGCGTGATGGTGTAACCATCTGGCTTGGCACTCATCATGGCCGACGCACCCAAGATGCCACCCGCGCCTGGCTTGTTCTCACACACCACCGACACACCCAAAATGCGGCTCGCGCTTTCTGCGAAGGCACGTAACACCGCATCGCTCGGGCCAGCGGGCGTCCATGGCACGATCAGGGTAATGGGTTTATTGGGAAATTTATCTTGAGCCAATGCGTTAGCACTGATCAGTGCAGGCGCTGTGAAACTCGCCATCGCTGCAGCGAGTCCATGCAAGGTTTGTCGACGATTTGCGTTAAGTGTTTTTTTATCCATTCTTGTCTCCGTTATTTTTTATGTGTTGACAACTACCCGTCAACCACCATTAATTAGCAAATGCTGCGATACCCGTTTGCGCACGGCCCAAGATGAGCGCATGGATATCGTGGGTGCCTTCGTAGGTGTTGACTACTTCCAGGTTGACCAAATGGCGGGCTACGCCAAACTCGTCGCTGATGCCGTTGCCGCCCATCATGTCGCGCGCCATGCGTGCGATGTCTAATGCTTTGCCGCAAGAGTTGCGCTTCAAGATGGAGGTGATTTCTACGCTGTCAGTGCCTTCGTCCTTCATGCGACCCAAGCGCAAACAACCTTGCAAACCTAATGCGATTTCGGTTTGCATATCGGCCAATTTTTTCTGGATCAACTGGTTCGCTGCCAATGGACGACCAAACTGTTTGCGGTCTAGGGTGTACTGGCGTGAACGGAGCCAACAATCTTCTGCAGCTCCCAAAGCACCCCATGCAATACCGTAACGCGCGCTGTTCAAACAGGTGAAGGGGCCTTTCAATCCTTGCACTTCGGGGAAAGCGTTTTCTTCTGGAATAAACACCGCGTCCATCACGATCTCGCCGGTGATGGAGGCGCGTAACCCCACCTTGCTATGGATCGCAGGGGCGCTTAAGCCCTTCATGCCTTTTTCTAAGATGAATCCACGGATAGGGCCGACGGTTCCGTTTTCAGTGACTTCTTTGGCCCAGACCACAAAAACATCGGCAATCGGACTATTAGAAATCCACATCTTGCTGCCCGTGAGTTGGTAACCGCCTTTAACTTTTTGCGCGCGGCTCGCCATGCTGGCTGGGTCGGAGCCATGGTCGGGCTCGGTTAATCCGAAGCAACCAATCCATTCGCCTGTTGCGAGTTTGGGCAAATACTTTTGGCGTTGTGCTTCAGTACCAAATTCAAAAATAGGCACCATCACCAAGGACGATTGCACGCTCATCATCGAGCGGTAGCCCGAGTCAACGCGCTCTACTTCACGGGCAATCAATCCATAGGCGACGTAATTCAAGCCTGG
>CANBZB010000151.1 GCA_947373745.1 Burkholderiales bacterium
TGAACCGCTTCTTCAGCTTCCACGTGATTGCTGTGCCTTTGGTATTGCTTGGTTTAGTCGTTGCCCACATCATTGCTTTGCATGAAGTCGGATCGAACAACCCTGATGGTGTCGAGATCAAAGGTCCCAATGCGCCTAAAGACGCAAATGGCCACCCTTTGGACGGTATTCCTTTTCATCCTTACTACTCTGTACACGACATCTTGGGCGTGACAGGCTTCTTGCTGGTCTTCAGCGCGATCATCTTCTTTGCGCCTGAGTTCGGTGGCTACTTCTTGGAGTACAACAACTTCATTCCGGCCGACCCATTGAAGACGCCTTTGCACATTGCGCCTGTTTGGTACTTCACGCCTTTCTATTCGATGTTGCGCGCTATCACCAGCGAAATGATGTACGCACTCATCGCTTGCGTTTTGGCTGGCGCCTACTTTGGTGCAGTTCGTACACAGCTCCCACAGATCATCAAAGCTGGCGTCTTGGGTGCGGCAGTCGTCTTGTCTGTCTTGATGCTGTCGATTGACGCCAAGTTCTGGGGCGTGTTGGTCATGGGTGGTGCAGTCATCATCCTTTTCTTCTTGCCTTGGTTGGACAACTGCGCGGTGAAGTCGATTCGCTATCGCCCAGATTGGCACAAATACCTCTACGGCATCTTTGTTATCAACTTTGTTGTGTTGGCTTATTTAGGCGTGCAACCACCGTCTGCCATTGGCGAACGTGTGTCGCAAGTGGGTACCTTGTTCTATTTCGGCTTCTTCTTGTTGATGCCTTGGTGGAGCACGATTGGCGAGACCAAGCCAGTGCCTGATCGCGTAACTTTCACGCCTCACTGAAGAATTGACGGAGCAGACTCACTATGAAAAAAATTCTTCTCAGCCTCGTCCTAGCATTTGGTGTGGTGGCAGGTGTACAAGCCTCAGGTGGCGACAGCATTGCGTGGGACAAAGCGCCCAACAAAACCAACGACCTCGCTGCTTTGCAGCACGGCGCGAAATTGTTTGTCAACCACTGTTTGAATTGCCACTCAGCGGCTTACATGCGTTACAACCGTTTGACCGACATCGGTTTGACCGAACAGCAAATCAAAGACAACCTGTTGTTCACCACTGAAAAAGTGGGTGACACCATGAAGTCCAATATCGATCCAAAGCAAGCCAAAGAATGGTTTGGTGCAACGCCTCCTGACTTGACCGTGATCGCACGTTCACGTTCAGGCTCCGGTGGTTCAGGTGCAGACTACCTCTACACCTACATGCGCACTTTCTACCGTGACGAAACCAAAGCCACAGGTTGGAACAACTTAGCCTTCCCTAACGTCGGCATGCCGCACGTGTTGTGGGAAATGCAAGGCGTTCGCAAGCCTATCTATGAAGAGCACGAAGGCCATGGCGGTCACACCACCAAAGTGTTCAAAGCTTGGGAACAAATTACACCAGGCACTGTGAGTCCCTTGGAATACGACCAAGCCGTTGGCGATCTGGTGGGTTACTTGCAATGGATGGGCGAGCCTGCCCAAAACACCCGCGTGCGTTTAGGCGTGTGGGTGTTACTGTTCCTCGGTTGCTTTATGGTGATTGCTTGGCGCTTGAATGCGTCGTTCTGGAAAGACATCAAGTAATCACTGTTCATTCGATGGCAGACCTTGTGTTTGCCATCACCTCACGGAGTGGCAAACCAGTTTGTCACTCTTTTTGATTTTTAGGAGACACCCATCATGATGGTGCTTTATTCGGGAACTACGTGTCCTTTTTCTCATCGCTGCCGTTTTGTCTTGTTTGAAAAAGGCATGGACTTCGAAATCCGCGATGTCGATCTCTACAACAAGCCAGAAGACATCAATGTGATGAACCCTTACGGCCAAGTGCCGATCTTGGTCGAACGCGATTTGATCTTGTACGAGTCCAACATCATCAACGAATACATTGATGAGCGCTTTCCACATCCGCAACTCATGCCCGGTGACCCTGTCGACCGTGCCCGCGTCCGTTTGTTCTTGCTCAACTTTGAAAAAGAGTTGTTCACCAATGTCACTATTTTGGAATCGCGCACCGCCAAGGCCAATGAAAAGGGGTTGGAGAAAGCCCGCGCGCACATCCGTGACCGTTTGACGCAATTGGCCCCCGTGTTCTTGAAAAACAAGTTCATGCTCGGCGACAACTTCTCTATGCTTGATGTGGCCATTGCGCCTTTGCTATGGCGTTTAGACCACTACGGCATCGACCTCTCGAAAAACGCAGCACCCTTGTTGAAATATGCCGAGCGTATTTTTTCTCGCCCTGCCTACATCGAGGCACTGACACCTTCTGAGAAGGTGATGCGCAAGTAATTGCTATGTTGAACGCTCCTGACGCATCGTCCACCCGTCCCTACCTGTTGCGTGCTTTGCACGAGTGGTGCACGGACAACGGGTACACGCCGTACATCGCGGTGCAGGTGGACGAGATGGTGCAAGTGCCGCAGGAGTACGTCAAGAATGGTGAGATCGTTCTCAACGTGAGCTACGACGCCACCAGCAGCATGTCTTTGGGCAACGATGTCATCGAGTTCAAGGCGCGCTTTGCTGGCACACCGCGTGAAATCATCGTGCCGGTCGATCGCGTCTTGGCCATTTACGCCAGAGAAAACGGGCAAGGCATGGCGTTCCCAATGCACACCAAAGGCAGTGCACAGAGTGGCGTGACTTCGGTTGTGCCTGCGCCTGAGTCGCGTGCGCCATTGGCTGCGGTCACCACATCAAAAACAGCAAGCGAGTCAAGTGACGACGATACAAATCCACCAACCCCACCTAGTGGACGTCCGACTTTAAAGCGCGTGAAATAAAGTCCCAAGAGCACAGTAAAATATTCAACATTGCCGCTTTAGCTCAGTTGGTAGAGCACCCGCCTTGTAAGCGGTAGGTCGTCAGTTCGAATCCGACAAGCGGCACCATTTGAAAAGCCTCGATATCCTCGAGGCTTTTTCTTTTGGCGTGAAGCCTTGGTGTGATTTGACTTTGCGCAGACAAACTGCTTAACAACTAGCGCACAGTATTTTGTTAAGCAAGCCTGTTGATTTGTGCGTTCGTAGATTCCAAGTGCGTTGCAAGTGCATCAATGCAAACTTGGAACTCAAGGTTGAATTGATCGGATGCTTCGCGCAAAGAAGATAAGTAATTTATTGCGAGCCCTTGTGCGCTATGCCAACTCTCGTTCCTGACACTGGCGTGGAGTGTGATGGGATGAATGGCATCAGGCAATCGCCCACTACTGGTTGGCGCGAACGACATAGGGGTCATGTCGTATGCGGGGGCTAGTGCATAGGGGTGACCGTGTTCTGAGACGAATGAGAGGTTGCCGTTATGCATATCCGAATTGCCGATCAATGCACCAAACGCCCAGAGTATTTCTGCCACGTCAGCAGCATCAGGCGTGATGACGCCTTGCTTTGCCAGCGACTTAGTGATGATGGGCCATGGTTGATTTGCCAAGCCAGCAAACTCTGCATCAAATGCGGCTAGTGAAATCACTGCTTTGCGTCCAAGCGTTCCAACGCGGTCAAAGCGTTCCACTTCAAGGAATCGTTGTCCTTGATGGTCGTAAATAAATGATTCGGCAGCAGTGAGGTTGGCTTGTCTAAGAGTTTTTAGAGCCATGTGTTCGGCAAGCAACAGGTCACGCCAGCGTGCGCTGTTTGGACTTGTCTGTTGCTCACTGAATTTCACAATCACGTGCTTTGCCACCCCAGCAGATTCTGCATAGGCTGTGAATTTCGGCTGTTCACCACCTGCTGAAGATCCGGGAGAGTCGCCTTCTGCTGCGCCAATAGCCAAGCTTGCATATGCCGTAGATTTGTCGGCACTTGCAATGGGCTGAGGCTCAGGCATGTTGATGAACTTGTCTCTGGATATGGTTCCGATCAACAAGTTGCCAACTAAATCGTGACCATGCACGAGCAATGCTCTGATGGCATGGCTATCCGTCCACTCTTTGACTGTGCTTGGTAGACCTAGCTCTGCTCCAAAACGCGCCGCATACGCACGACCCAAGAAGCCTTGTGGCCGCATATCTAGCAACCACCAAGGTAGTCCTTCGCTATGAATTTGTGCGCCATCGGCTTGTGTGAACACAAAACCATCTGGGCGAACTGGCGCAAGCGTTCCGAGTTCTCTGACTTTGGCTTGTGCATCGACACGATAAACGGGGACTTCGCCGAAACCACGGCTCTTGTCTCGTAGCAGATAGCGCGTGGACTTCCTTTGCCCCGTTTTGATGACGTCTTCCCCCATTGCCGCAAGCGCACGTGTCACCGTCGGCTGACTCAGGCCTATTTCAGTGGCAATCTGGCTTCCAGATTTGGGGCCTGCCGCTAGGCGCAGGCGTAAGACATCAGCATGTAGAGTCATGGCTAGGTAAATTAATGAATTATAAAATGAATTATAAATTTACCTTATTTTATAAATAATTCTATATAAATCAATAGGTTATAAAAAACCATAATGAAAGAGTTACAGAAAAAGCCTGAAAAATTTTTATACCGCGACGGGTACATCTGAGTG
>CANBZB010000152.1 GCA_947373745.1 Burkholderiales bacterium
CAGCAACGTGTGGAGCAAAGTGACTTGCCCAGAGCGTTTATCTGTAACAGGTCCTAAAGCCCTGAACGGCGAACAAAACGCCTACCAAGATGTGATTCCTTTCGCCAAGCGCATCGTGCAAGAGTTTCCTGATCGCGTTTTGTGGGGAACCGATTGGCCCCACCCCAACTTAAAAGACCACATGCCGGACGACGGTTTGTTGGTCGATTTCATTCCCCACATTGCACCAACTGCAGAGCTGCAGAAAAAATTGTTGGTCGACAACCCTATGCGTTTGTATTGGCCTGAGGAGACATAAATGGCTTTAGATAAACCTTACTTGGATGTGCCTGGCACCATTATTTTTGATGCCGAGCAATCGCGCAAAGGCTATTGGATCAACCAGTTTTGTATGTCTTTGATGAAAGCAGAGAACCGCGAAAAATTCAAAGCCAACGAGCGTGCTTACCTAGACGGCTGGCCTATGACCGAAGAACAAAAGCAAGCAGTCTTGGCACGCGATTTGAATTGGTGTATGCGCACAGGCGGCAATATTTACTTTTTAGCCAAGATTGGCGCGACCGATGGCAAAAGCTTTCAGCAAATGGCAGGCTCTATGACCGGTATGACCGAAGACGAATACCGCAACATGATGGTCAATGGCGGCAGATCCATTGAAGGTAACCGCTTTATCGGCGAAGACGGCACGGCCCAAGCCCAGCACCAACCCCAAGGTTCTGCTGGCAAAGCATCTGCATAAAAGTCCCACACAGAAAGCACACAAAGATGGCAAAAATTACTGCATCGGTTTACACCTCGCACGTTCCTGCGATTGGCGCAGCGCTGGATTTAGGCAAAACACACGAGCCCTATTGGAAACCCGTATTCGAAGGCTACGAATACGGAAAACAATGGATGAAAGACAACAAGCCTGACGTGATTTTTTTGGTGTTCAACGACCACGCAACAGCATTCAGTTTGGACATGATTCCCACCTTCGCTATTGGTACCGCCGCTGAGTACCAACCTGCCGACGAAGGTTGGGGGCCTCGGCCAGTGCCTGTTGTCAAAGGCCACCCCGAGTTGGCATCTCACATAGCGCAATCTGTTATTCAACAAGACTTTGACCTGACCATCGTCAACAAAATGGATGTCGACCATGGTTTGACCGTGCCTTTGTCTTTGATGTGTGGACAGCAAGATCCTCTGAAAGGCGCTTGGCCTTGCCCCGTCATTCCTTTTGCAGTGAACGTTGTGCAATACCCTGTGCCTAGTGGTCAGCGTTGCTTCAACCTGGGGCAAGCCATACGTAAAGCGGTGGAGAGCTACGACGAAGACCTCAATGTGCATATTTGGGGTACGGGTGGCATGAGCCACCAGTTGCAAGGCGCGCGGGCAGGTTTGATCAACCGCACATGGGACAACCAATGGTTAGACATGATGATCAATGACCCCGTAGCGTGTGCACAAGTGCCGCATATTGACTATGTGCGTGAAGCCGGCAGTGAAGGCATTGAATTGGTGATGTGGTTGATTGCACGTGGAGCCATGTCCGACGTGAGCGGGGGCAAAGTGACAGGTAAGGTTCCCAAACTCGCTAAACGTTTCTACCATGTGCCTGCATCGAACACCGCGGTTGGCCATGCCATTTTGGAATGTCAATAATTTTTAATTTCGGAGAATCTCAACATGTCTAAAACAATCAAAGTAGCGCTTGCAGGTGCTGGTGCATTTGGTATCAAGCACTTGGACGGCATCAAGAATATTGATGGCGTGGAGGTTGTCTCGCTGATCAGCCGTGAATTAGAAAAAACCAAAGAAGTCGCCAATAAATACGGCATTCAACACGTCACTACGAAATTAGAAGACAGCTTGGCTTTACCAGAAGTCGATGCTGTCATTTTGTGTACGCCTACACAGATGCACGCAGCCCAAAGCATCGCTTGCTTAAAAGCAGGTAAGCATGTGCAAGTGGAAATTCCATTGGCTGACAGTTGGAAAGACGCTGAAGCCGTAGTTGCGCTTGCCAAAGAAAAAGGCTTGGTAGCGATGTGTGGCCACACCCGTAGGTTCAACCCTAGCCACCAATATGTGCACAACAAGGTGAAAGCAGGGGAGTTCAACATTCAGCAAATGGATGTGCAAACCTATTTTTTCCGCCGTACCAATATGAACGCGCTGGGTCAGCCCCGTAGTTGGACCGACCACTTGTTGTGGCACCACGCTGCACATACGGTGGACTTGTTTGCTTACCAAGCGGGTAGTCCGATCGTGAAAGCCAATGCAGTGCAGGGTCCTATTCATCCATCACTTGGTATTGCGATGGATATGAGCATTCAATTAAAAGCAGCCAATGGTGCTATTTGTACATTGAGCTTGTCTTTCAACAACGATGGACCTTTGGGTACGTATTTCCGCTACATCGGTGACAACGCAACTTACTTGGCGCGATATGACGACCTGTACACAGGAAAAGAAGAACAAATCGATGTGTCCAAAGTGGCGGTATCGATGAACGGCATTGAATTACAAGATCGTGAGTTCTTTAGCGCAATCAAAGAAGGCCGTGAACCCAACTCCAGCGTGGCGCAGGTATTGCCTTGCTACAAGGTGTTGCATGAATTGGAGTTGCAACTGAATGCGTGAAAAAAGAGCTTTGTCAGTAAAGAGAATTTAAATCAAGGGTCTTAGACTTTGCGCCACCTCGCGCAAAACGGGTAATACCCGGTTCACAGCTTCTTTGGATGTCTCCAATTGAATTGGCATGCTGACGGTGAGCGCGCCTTGGACATTTCCCTTGTGGTCACGCAAGGGAACCGCTACCCCTCGGTAGGCCAAGTCAAGTTGTTGTTCGGAAAGTGCCCAGTCTTGGGCACGTATGCGTGCGAGTTCAGCGCGCATGCGCTTTGGGTCTGTGATCGTGTGCGAGCTAAATGCCTTGAGTTCATGCGTAGCCAGCCAAGCTTCAACTTCATCTTCACCCAATAGAGCCAACAACAAAACCCCAGCCGATGTCACATGGCAGGGAACGCGCGCGCCCAGTGCAAAGCTAGTGTTCATGCTTCGGTTTTGACCGTTGCGCGCGATGTAGACCAAATCGAAACCATCCAGCACAGCAAGAAAAGAAATTTCTTGCGTTCCCATCGCTAACCGCTGCAGCGAAGGTTGCACGATGCGAGGTAGGCGTGCGGATTCCAGATATGACTGACCCAAACGCATCACTTTGGGTGTGAGCCAAAACAACTTTCCGTCAGTCATCACATAACCCAAATGCAACAAGGTCAACAAATAACGACGCGCTGCAGTGCGCGTCAAGCCGCATCGTTGTCCTGCTTGCGTGGCGGTCAGTCGTGGGTTGTGTTCGTCAAAGGTTTGCAAAAGCGCCAAACCTTTGTCAAGGCCTGCGATCCAGTCTTTTTTATCGAGCGTGTGTGGTTGCATCACAGAAGTGTTTTTATGGGTTGTACGAGGGGAAACCCGCAATAAGTTCGATAGTCGCACAAAATAGATCGTTAATCGCGCATTGTGTATGTGTTTTCTACTAATTTCGCAATTTTCCCTTTAAATTCATAAGGTTGAGTACTTTAGAAGTTAGAGCTACAGCTTTTTTAACCCCCCGAGCGCTGTTAAAGCGCTCAATTCCAACCTTCATCAGGAGACAGACGAATGAACAAACGTTCCACATTGAAAGTCGTTGCAGCTGCAACCGTGTTGGCTTTTGCTGGCCTAGCCCAAGCCCAGCAAACCATCAAGATAGCCAATATCGTTGAACTTTCAGGCCCTGGCACCACTGCTGGTACTTTGTTTAAAAACGGCGTTGAGTTGGCAATTAAAGAGATCAACGACGCTGGTGGCATCTTGGGTAAAAAAATCGAGAGTACAACGGTGGATACACAAACCAACCCAGGAGTTGCCAAAGGCTTAACGCAAAAGGCTGTCGATGACGGCGTTCTGGCAATTTTTGGCCCTGTCTATTCGGGCTCCATCATGGTTTCCATGGCGGAGAGCAAGCGTGGCGAAGTACCTAACTTCACTGGCGGTGAAGCCGCGGCGATCACGCAACAAGGCAACCCGTATGTGTTTCGTACTGCATTTGGACAAAGTACTTCATTTCCTAAGTTAGCCAAGTACATCAACACCAAATCCAAGTCTTTGGCAGTGATTTACGTGAACAATGACTTTGGCAAAGGCGGACGTGACACCTTGACCAAGCTCTTGGCAGGTGGACCTACCCAAATCGTGGCAGACATTTCTACCGACGCGGGTCAAGTCGATTTTTCAGCTGCGGTGTTGAAAGCCAAACAAAGCAATGCAGATGCGATCTTCGCTTACACCAATGAAGAAGAGTCAGCCCGTTTGTTGCGTGAGTTGAAGAAGCAAGGTTGGACCAAGCCTGTGATTGGTGAAACCACCTTGACAGGTCAAAAGGTGATCGAGTTAGCGGGTGATGCAGCCAACGGTGCAGTGGCACACGTCGGTTTGACGGTGGATGCGCCCATCCCTGAGATGTTGAAATTCAAAGCCAAGTACTACCAAGCC
>CANBZB010000153.1 GCA_947373745.1 Burkholderiales bacterium
GTTGTCTCCAGAAAAGCTGCAGTACTACGCTTGGCACAAATGGGCCGGTGTGAGTGTGTTCATGTTGGTGTGGTTGCGGTTGTTGTGGCGTGTGATCAACCCGCCCCCTGCGTACCCCGACAACATGTCAATATGGATGCAACGCTTGGCACATGCAGGCCATGCCGTGTTGTATGGCTTGATGGTCATCATCCCGATATCAGGTTGGCTATTGAGTTCTGCAAAAGGTGTGCAAACGGTTTGGTTTGGCGTCTTGCCTTTGCCAGACTTAATTGATAAAAACAAAGAACTTGGGCACTTGTTGCATGAGGTACATGAAACGCTTAATTATTTGATGCTGCTCTTATTGGCGGGTCATATCGCGGCTGCGTTGAAACACCATTGGATAGACCGAGACGATATTTTGAAACGCATGCTGCCCACCCATGCAACACACAATGAAAGTAAAGAATGAAACACGCCATCAGAAAAACATTAGGCATTGTGGCAGTAGGTATATCTGCCATGCTTGCGACAAGCGCTGGCGCAGTTGAATACAAAGCAGTTCAATTAGATAAAAGCAAAGTCACATTTCAATACAAACAAATGGGCGTTGCCATGGATGGGCGTTTTAAAAAATTTAACGCAGATATTCAGTTTGATCCTGCAAAGCCTGCTGCGGCGAAAGCGCAAATTGACATTGACTTAGCCAGTGTCGATGCAGGCTCGTCCGAAGCGGATGACGAAGTCGTTGGCAAATCATGGTTCAACACCAAAGCATTTCCTAAGGCCGCATTTGTAGCGCACCAAATTAAGTCTTCTGGGATTAACCAATTTGATGTCAGCGGCGTGCTCACCATCAAAGGCAAAAGCCAAGACATCAAATTTCCACTCAAGCTCGTATCACAAGGTGGCGCGGGCGTCTTCACGGGTGGCTTTGTGATTCGTCGCGGGGATTTTTCTATCGGCGAAGGCATTTGGGCCAAGTTCGATGTGGTTGCCAACGATATCCAAGTTAATTTCCAACTCACTGCCAATTCCGGCAAATAATTTTTAAGGAGCTTTTTCATGACATCCATTCAACGTTTATTAACCGCTTTGGCATTAACTGGTGCGGTTGCTACTTCAGCAGTCGCTGCGCCATTGACTTATAACGTCGACGGCTCACATACTTTCCCCCGTTTTTCTTATCTGCACTTTGGTTATTCCACTCAGCTTAGTAGCTTTAGCAAAACAACTGGCAAAGTGGTCTATGACGCTCAAGCCCAGCAAGGTTCTGTGGATATCGTCATCAGCACCAAATCTGTCAACACAGGTTTTGCGGACTTCAATGAGCACATCCAGGGCGAAGACTTCTTAGACACCACTAAGTTTCCAGAAGCCATTTTCAAATCAACCAAGGTGGTGTTTGAAGGCGATAAGCCAAAAAGCATCGAAGGCCAACTCACCATCAAAGGCGTAACCAAGCCAGTGACATTGACAGTTACCAGCTTTCAAGCCGCACCACACCCTATGATGAAAAAGCCAACCATTGGTGCCAATGCATTCACCGTGATCAAGCGTAGTGAATTCAATGCTGGTAAATATGCGCCGTATGTAGGCGATGAAGTGCGGATTGATATAGCTATCGAAGCTATCGCGCAATAAGGAGTATTTGCAATCAATTAACCCAATAGGGCTTAGTCATGAAAACAGTACGTGGCATTCACAGCAAACCGCATATGCACTGGGTGGGCGATGGGTTCCCCGTACGTTCGCTGTTTGACTACCAAGGCTTGGGCAAACAACTCAGCCCATTTCTATTGCTAGACCACGCAGGCCCTGCGCAATTTGCACCTGCAACAAAACCTCGCGGTGTTGGCCAACACCCGCACCGCGGGTTCGAAACAGTCAGCATTGTGTATGAGGGCGAAGTCGCACACCGAGACTCCACTGGGCAAGGCGGCGTCATCGGACCTGGCGATGTGCAGTGGATGACGGCTGGAGCGGGCATCTTGCATGAGGAATTCCATTCGCCCGCATTCACACAGAGTGGCGGCCAACTGCATATGGTGCAGTTGTGGGTCAATTTGCCGGCCAAAGACAAGATGACAGCACCTGGTTACCAAGCCATATTGAATACCGAGATAGCCAAAGTAGAGATAGACAACGGCGTAGCAACAGCGCGTGTGATTGCGGGTGAATTCCTAGGAGCGCGTGGTGCAGCGCATACCTTCTCCCCAATGCAAGTGGTAGACCTCGCAATAAAAGCGGGGCACGCAGTCACTTTGCCCGTGCATATTGGGTGGAACACGGCCTTAGTGATTTTGAGTGGCAAGGCGCAGATCAACTACGCACATCCTGCGCACGAAGCCCAGTTGGTGGTGTTCTCGCAAGAAGGTGACGCGTTGCTAATCGAGGCTAAAGAGGACGTCAAAGCATTGCTACTCAGTGGCCAACCTCTCAATGAACCCATCGTCGGTCACGGCCCGTTTGTGATGAATACGATGGAAGAGATCAAGCAGGCGTTTGTAGATTTTCAGAGCGGCGGGTTTGGGCGGATGGTATAAAAGTCAACTCAAACCAAACGCCAACATGGCGGCATCATCAATCACATTGAATGTGACATAAGTCGTGAAACGATAGAGCAGTAAAACATAGTGCTCGGTTGTAGATAAAACATCAACTGTCTGATTCATATATTCAAACTTACCCAACCAAATCGCCTGATTGAATGCGGTGTATCCCAGCAGATGCCATCTTTTTCCAAGCAGCTTCCAGCGATCCATTGAGGTTGATGGCGCGTGTGGCATCTTCGATGACATACACATCAAATCCAAGTGAACGTGCATCGATAGCCGTCCAAGCGACACAAAAATCTGTTGCCAATCCGGAAATGAACACTTGGTTGATTTTGCGTTCTTGCAGGTAACCCGTTAAACCGGTACCTGTTGTGTGATCAGCTTCTCGAAATGCAGAATAACTGTCCATATTTTGGTGATAGCCTTTGCGAATGATCAGTTCAGCTTTGGGGATGTGAAGAGAAGACACCAAATCTGCATCAGGTGTACCTTGAATGCAGTGATCGGGCCAAAGGACTTGCTGACCATAAGCAAGTTGTACCTGCTTGAAAGGATGTCCATCGGCATGGCTGCTAGCAAAAGAAATATGCGCAGGCGTGTGCCAATCTTGCGTAATCACCACATTGTCAAACAATTGGGCCAGTCGGTTGATAACCGGCACCACTTCTTCTCCATGTTGCACGGGTAGCGTGCCGCCTTTGACAAAACAATTTTGTACATCGACTACCAGCAATACGCTGTTCGAATTGGGTTTGATTTTGTTGGAGACTGCGAAGCCAAGCGGTGCAGCGAGCGCAAGAGAAAATAGGCTGGCAAAGTGACGGCGCTTCATGGTCTAAGAGGCACTCATTTCCAAATCGAGCGTGGCATCAGCGGTGCGCGTGCTGCGTTGGTGGCGTTCAGTCCCAAGCAGATGACTGCGAGCAAGCGAAACCCAAGCAGCCAAGACACCAAGGGCCAAGCCTGTTCGTGGAGGTAGATATAGGCATTGAAATAGTCCATCACACACAAGGTGCCACTGACGATGGCAAACGTCAGCGCGACTTTTTCAAACTTCCAGTTCGTCAAATAGCTCCATACATAAAAGCCAGTGAACACCACCATCCCGAGGGCGCGCAAGCGAATGTACAAAATCAAGTCGGCCTTGTCGGCGGGGAGAATGGCAAAGTGCGACACCGTCTCGTCGGTAAAAAACAAAAGCTTGACCACATAAAAACCGATCACCGTGACCAAGTAAGCGTTGCGGTATTTGAACCAGGTGTCCACCGCATAAGGCGAGGCGTCCTCCGGTGCGAGCGCGACGGAGCCTTGCAAAGCATCAAGCTCTTCCGTGCTGAGTCGAGAGGACGGGTTACGGTTTGTCATGTGCGCTTATTTTCATCGCAAACCGTGGATTGTCAAACCACCTGATAACCTGTCTTGGGGGCGTGATTTATTGAGGTGTCAAAGAATATCTTTGTGTTGTCCCAATACAGTTGATTTCACTCCCACTTATGCGCTGTAGTCGCGCATCATGGCTTTTGTTTTAGGACTGTTTGAACTTTGCGCATCACGTGACGCTCAGTTATTACGCTTGACTGCGCTCAGGTAAGTCTCATCGTGATCTCTGCGGCCAATAGCGATAACCAGCACCACAAGCCTTCGGTCAATCACCTCGTAAACGAGCCTGTAGCCAACATCACGCAGCTTAATCTTGTAAGTGTTTTGTAAATTGAGCCGTCTAGTTTTTTCCATTCCTTTAGTGCGAGCTCATGAAACTCAAAGTTATAGGTCTTCAAGTTTCACCTTGACTATTTTTCCACCTGCACGGGCTTTGACTATTTTTGTCAGGGCCGCGTCTTCCAGTTGCTCCAGCATGTCCTCATAGGTGGCCGTTGAAATCAAATAGGCAGCAGGTTTGTTGTGATTCAAAACAGCAACAGGCGACTGGTTTGCCACTTCAATGACCTCGGACGGATTGCGTCTCAGGTCAGTCAT
>CANBZB010000154.1 GCA_947373745.1 Burkholderiales bacterium
TGGGTTACCTCGGCTCGACGCCCAGATGCTGCTCTTGCACGCCTGCGAATTGCCGCTACACGACCGCGCATGGTTGCTTGCGCACAGCGACGCGCTTTTGAGCGCCAAGGCACAGACGCGGTATCTCAATTTTTTGCAAAGACGCGCCGGCCTCGAGCCCCTTGCCTACATCACCGGTGTGAAAGAATTTTTCGGCCTGCCATTGCATATTGACAAACGGGTGCTAGACCCTAGGCCGGATACTGAAACGCTTGTGGAGTGGGCGCTAACCTGCGTGGCAGATAACTCGAGGCCTCACATTGCAGACTTGGGCACCGGTAGCGGTGCGATTGCTTTGGCGCTGAAGCACACACTGCCAAATGCGCAAGTCACGGCCGTAGACGCCAGCGCGGACGCCATAGAGGTGGCAAGCGCCAACGCTCACCGCCTTGGGTTGGAGATAGTGACGCATGTGGGTAGCTGGTGCGAACCGCTTGCAGGCCAATCGTTCGACCTGATCGTGAGCAACCCACCCTACGTAGCAGATGGCGATACCCATTTGGCGCAATTACCACACGAGCCGCTTTCGGCATTAGCGGCAGGCACAGACGGCTTGGACGATCTGCGTCAGATCGTGGTGCACGCTGCAGAGCGCCTCAAACCTGGCGCTTGGTTGCTGCTAGAGCACGGTTTCGACCAAGCGCAGGCAGTTCAAGACATGCTGGCAAACCAAGGTTTTGTGTCGGTGCAAAGCCGCCCAGATCTTGCGGGCATCTTGCGCTGCACAGGCGGGCAATGGCCAAGGGTGAAATAATGGAGTTTTGTTTGGGAGCAAAGTTATGAGGATGTGCAACAACGCATTGATGAGTTGGTCAAGGGCAACGAGGTATTGCTATTCATGAAGGGCAACGCAAGTTTCCCGATGTGCGGGTTTTCTGGTCGCGCCATCCAAGTGCTCAAAGCTTGCGGGGTAGACGCCAAATCCATCGCCACCGTCAACGTGCTCGACGACGCAGAGATTCGTCAAGGCATCAAGGAATACAGCAACTGGCCCACCATTCCGCAGCTCTATATCAAGGGCGAATTTATCGGCGGCTCCGACATCATGATGGAGATGTACGAGTCGGGCGAGCTGCAGAAGGTGATTAGCGGCTAAATTGCCCAAGCAACTGCGCGCCATAAGCGCACGCAATGAGCTAGGCTACAAAACGGTAAAGTGAGTGGTAGTGGACCTCAAGAGGTATTTACCAGAGCATTTCTCTTCATAGCTTGTGGCGTCTAAGTAATACACACCACTGCTTGTTGCGGTGAATTCTATTTCTGAATTTCTATCTATCTCAGTGCGATCGTCGTTGTGTACGATCTCGTTTTTTTTGGCATCGCGCAAATATAAATAAGAATCAAAATAGCCTGCCTCCTTACTCTTCATCTCAAATTTATACTTCCGACCGGCCAACAGCTCCAACCTATACAGCTGATGGTTTTTACTTGCTGTCAATTCAGAAACATATTCGAAATCAGTCTCACTGCCCGAATGAACGATTTCAGTTTGGACCTTTATTTCATAGGCGCCGGAAGAGCCAGAAGCAAAACTGCTTGCATCCAAAAAGAAAACGCCGGTCCGATCTGCAGTAAATGTGACGAGCGAGTTGCGCGATCCCCCTGAGTCGTCGTTGTGAGTGACTTCACGCCCTTGCGCATCGCGTAGGGTGAGGAAAGCATCTAAATCGCCACCTAGTTTGTTCATACGAAAGGTGTAGGTGTAGCCGCTTATCAACTCCATGCGAAACCAGTCGTGGTCTTGCTTCGTTTCTAAACGGGATGTAAGTTGCGCTTCCGATGTCACAACCGTTTCCTTATTTACATATCTCTTCAACATTGAATCAAAATTAGCTTGGGTACCGCTGTTATCGGCCAGATCGGGCGGTGGAGCTGGTGTGTACATCGGGGACATTCCGAGAGCGGCTTGAAGAAAATTTGCATTCGGCGTTGGAACTGGTGTGACCATCGGGCGTATTCTTAGAACGGTTAAAAAAATATCTGAAAAGAAGGACATAAAAACACTCCATGTAGTAATTAAGGAGTAATAAATATCTAATAAATTAAGAACGGAACTGTTAGTCGCTCTCACTTTTATTGAGAGCCAGACTTAAAAATGAGTATTAAATACACATTTAAAGTCTCATAAAAACAACTATATGGTCTTACAAAAGCCCAATTTCCGGATAAATTTCCGCATAGCGAAATATTTTCTCATTAATTGTTGATTTATTAACAAATTCATCAATTAGTACTCATTTTGTCGAATTAGTACCTATACTTTAATTACCGAAAAGTACTAATTTGAGGGTTTTATGAATTGTTTTAGGTTATATACATCGAAAATATCTTCTTTCTTCGTTTTATTGATCTTCGCCGCACTGGGCTCAGGTTGCGGAAATCAAGACCACGACAGCAAATCGGCCGGCGCCAAAGGCAGTCCGATAGCCATCTCAGAGTTGGGTGATAAAAGTATCAGTTACCAAATAGGTGGCTCCGTTCAAGGCCTTGAAGCCAACACCAGTCTCAAGCTCTCCAATGCACAAGAAATCATCCACGTGATGGCTGATGCAGCGGGCAAAGCCACATTCGTATTTCAAAACAGGGTCGCGCCCCTAGGATCCTATGACATCACCATCGTGCCGGGCTCTACGCCTGCAGGCATGACTTGTTCTTTGGGGACTGATGCAAGTGGCACGGGAATCAATAAAGACGTCACCACAGCCACCATCGCTTGTAGCAAATTTACCTATAGCGTGGGCGGACAAGTCTCTGGCTTAGACGCGGGGCTTGAACTGGTGCTCAAAGAGCCAAACAATGCTCCACTAACCATCTCCGTCAATGGCAGTTTCACCTTTCCTAGCAAACTGGCCCTCAATAGCCATGTGCGTGTCAGCGTAGATGCGCAGCCCACTGGGAATATTTGCAGCGTCAATGTGCCGACGACCTCTGTCACCAATACGGTATCGGACATTGTGGTGATTTGTGCAAAACGCAGTTTCAAAGTCTCTGGTGCTGTGTCAGGCTTGACGCTAGGCCAGAGCGTGACCTTAAAAAACAATGGCTCGGATGCCCAAACGGTGACTTACTCCGCTTCGGGCTCCAGCGGCTTTACATTCTCTTCTCCCATCGCATTTGGTAGCGCATACACAGTGAGCGTCGGTACACAGCCTGCAAGCCAAAAATGTACGATTTCCAACGCCTCTGGCACGATGGGAGCATCCGATATTGCGAGCGTATCAGTGCAATGTGCGGACCCTACTTACACAGTCAGTACATTTGCTACCCAATATGCATTAGGTAATTACGGGCCTCCAGCAATTCCAATTGCTCTCGGGGTTGATCCTTCAAACAATATTTATGCGATTGACAAAGACAGTAACAAAATCAGAAAAATAACGCCAAGTGGGACTGTTAGTCATTTCGCTGGAACGGGTGCTTGGGGAAGTGACAATGGCCCAGCATTAAGCGCATCTTTCAAGGAACCCAGTGGAATAGTTTTTGATAACGGCGGTAACGCCTATATCGTTGAAACCTACGGCCATCAAATCCGTAAGATCAATACAAGTGGCGTCGTGTCAACACTCACCGGGAGTGGGACTTGTTTTGCTAGGGACGGTGATCTGGCAAGTGCTTCGTTTTGCGGCAACTCAGCAATTGCAATTGATGTCAGCGGAAATCTCTACACCGGCGACAGTTTTTTCGAGCTTTCTAGCATACGAAAAATCAATTTATCGACCAGAACCGTATCTACGCTGGCAGGCAACTCCGATCCTGTAAGAAGCGGCGGCAAAGGCTATGTAGATGGCGTTGGTGCCAATGCACGTTTCTACAATATTTGGGGTATGGCCGTAGATTCTTCTGGAAATGTTTATGTTGCCGACACTGCCAATCACGCAATTAGAAAAGTAACACCCAGTGGAGAAGTCACTACGCTCGCAGGTAGAGGTCCTGATCCTTACGGAGGAGATGCCGACGGGACCGGAGCCATGGCAGCGTTTGCTTACCCCCTGGCAATAGCGATTGATGCCAGCGGCAATCTATATGTCGTCGACGGCAACCGAAAGGTCAAAAGAATAACCCCTTTCGGTGTTGTCACCACCATAGCAGGCACAGGCGCATTTGGCGCAACTGATGGAGCGGGTAGAGATGCATCTTTTCAAGGCCTCTCGTCAATCACCATAGATTCCAGAGGCAACATTTATGTTAGCGATGCATCAGCTGTAAACATTCGCAAATTAACGCCTAACTAAGGCGGCTATATGAACATCTAAAGAGGGCATTTAGTTCCCTCTTTTTTCACGCCTCAAATACAGCCATCAGCGCTTGCAAATCAAATGACCTTGTAAGTCAATGAGTAGTCGCCTTGATGACAGTACTAACGGTTTTATTTGTAGTTGTCGTCGGAGAAATTTCGGTTGGAATGGCGTCTAATGCAACAGCATCGATGTAGATCGCTGCTGTTTGTGACGTTAATAAGGTGGT
>CANBZB010000155.1 GCA_947373745.1 Burkholderiales bacterium
TCGGCGACGCCTTCACTAGAGAGTTGGCACCACAGCCGCCCCGCTACCGACAACGCGCCAGCCGGACGCTATATGCGCTTGCACATGCCGTCTCGTGTGGGCGATGGTGCGTTGCCTTTTGTGCGTCGGGTGGACATGAACCACCAACCCAAAAAAACGGTGTTCTCAAGCCAGTTGTTAGACGCCATGCGCGAGCGTGTCACGCGTGGCGAGCAGATCTTGGTATTGCTCAACCGCCGAGGCTATGCCCCTGTCTTGCATTGCCCAGATTGCGACTGGAAAAGCCAGTGCCCGCATTGCAGCGCGTTTCGGGTGTTTCACAAGCTCGACCGTACTCTGCGTTGCCACCATTGCAGCTTTACCCAGCCGGTGCCGCGTGCGTGCCCTGCCTGCGGCAATGCAGACATTCAGCCCTTGGGGCGCGGCACCGAACAACTCGAAGAGCATTTGGGCGAGCTTTTGTCCGATGTGCGCCGCACAGACGGCGAACCTTTGCGCATCAGCCGTATCGACGCAGACAGCACACGCCTCAAAGGCGAGCTAGAGCGCCAACTCGCCGAGGTCCATGCGGGCGCGGTAGACGTGCTGGTAGGCACCCAAATGATCGCCAAGGGCCACGACTTTCGCAGAGTGAGTTTGGTAGCGGCGTTGAATCCCGATGGCGCTTTGTTCTCCAGCGACTTTCGCGCGCCTGAGCGCTTGTTTAGTTTGCTGATGCAAGCAGCAGGTCGCGCAGGCCGTGATGCGCAGATGCAACGCGTCAGCCCGTGCGAGATGTGGGTGCAAACCTTCCACCCGCAACACCCCTTGTTTGAAGCGCTCAAACAGCATGACTACCCGGCATTTGCTGCGCAACAACTCGGCGAACGTCAACAGGCCCAATTGCCGCCCTTTAGTTTCCAAGCTTTGGTACGCGCGGAAGCACGCAACCAAGCCGCTGCACAGGCTTTTTTAAATGCGAGCCGTGATGCGGGAGCAGGCTTGGCCGAGTCCCTACAAATAGATATCTACCCTGCAGTACCCATGGCGATGCAGCGGGTGGCCAATGTGGAACGCGCACAAATGCTGATTGAGTGCCAATCGCGCAAAGCTTTGCAGCAGTTTCTAAGCATTTGGCATCCGCAGGTGCATGCTCTGCGCTCAGAGCACCGCCAGATCATTCGATGGGCGATTGACGTCGATCCTTTGGCGATTTGAGCCAACTAAATAAATGCAGCTGCAACGAGAACCACGGCAGTTAGCTAGTGGCCAATCAACAGGGCCACAGCGCCCGAAAAGGTAAAGAATGCGGCGGCGGTAGAGAGCAAAATAATTTTGGCTATGCGTCCCGTATTCGCCCCAAAACGCTCGGTTAGTAAAGCAACATTGCTGGCGCTCGGCAAAGCCGCCACCAACACGACCACCACAAGAGTGAACCGCTCCACGCGAAAGCCCTGTTGTATGGCGGCAGACAACACCAACAAAACCAAAACCGGGTGCAGGACCAATTTAAAAAACACCGTGGGCAATACGTCGCACCACAAAATGGGCGCATGGTGGGTTTCATTGGCACGAATCTGTGAGCGCGCCAGCACGGCGCCGATAGTAAAAAGCGCCACCGGCGATGCAGAATCCGCCAATAAGGCCACCGTTTTTTCGAGTGGCTCTATCAATGTGAAGCGCAACCCCGAAGACACGGCACCCAACACAATCGCCCAGGGCATAGGATTGGTCAGCACGCCTTTGAGTGCGTTGCGCGCAGCTCTGCTGGCACCGTGCTCCTCCGCCCCGTCTAAACGTGACAAGGCGATACACAAAGACGAGGTGATGATCAGGTCCACCAAAATAGTCACGATCGCTGGGCCCGCTGCAGCCGCGCCCAAGAGCGCCACCAAGAGTGGTACCCCCATAAAACCCGTATTAGGAAACGCCCCTACCAATGCACCGAATGCGGCGTCGTTCCAGCCAATGCGGCGGCTCAAACTCACGGCCACAACAAAGCCCACCATCAACAAAGCGCACAGTGCATAGGCGCAAAAAAGTGTGACGTCAAGCAATTGCAAAATGGGCGTGCCGGCGCCAAAGCGATACAACATACACGGCAGAGCGAAAAACAAGACGAAGCCGTTAAGGCCGGGGATAGCGTCTAACGGCAACCATCTCCGATGGGCGGCGACAAAGCCCGCCAAGACCAAAGCGAAAAACGGAAACGTTACTAACAAAATATTAAGCACGGCTGTATTTTGCCTGCTGGGTGCGCCAGTATCATTGCCAGCTTTGCTTAAGCTATCCCCTGAATGTCTGCTGGTTTGAATTTCGCGCAACAAGAAGCCGTCAATTTCTTGCAGGGGCCGTGCCTAGTGCTCGCAGGTGCAGGGTCTGGCAAAACCCGCGTCATCACCCACAAAATTGGCCGCCTCATCCAAGTTGGTTGTGATCCAAAGCGCATTGCCGCCATCACCTTTACCAACAAAGCTGCGGCTGAAATGCGCGAGCGCGCCAAACAATTGATTGGCAAAGCAGCTAACGAAGTGCTGATATGCACCTTCCACGCATTGGGCGTGCGCATGTTGCGCCAAGACGGTGCAGCGGTCGGGCTCAAACCACAGTTCACCATCATGGACAGCGCTGACGTCACCAGTATCTTGAAAGACGCCGGCGGCACCACCGATTCAGCCACAGCGCGCCAATGGCAATGGACGATCAGCCTGTGGAAAAACATGGGGCTCAATTCCGAGCAAGCGCTGGCCATCGCCAAAGACGACAACGAACGCACCATCGCCAAAATCATGGCGCGTTATGAAGAACGTTTGACCGCCTACCAAAGCGTGGACTTTGACGACCTGATCGGCCTACCGCTCAAGCTTTTACAAAACCACGACGATGTGCGCGAGAAATGGCAAGCGCAACTCGCCCATGTATTGGTCGACGAATACCAAGACACCAACGCAACACAGTATGAAGTGCTCAAGTGTTTGGTGGGTAATAACGCCCGATTCACAGCCGTGGGCGATGACGACCAATCGATCTATGGTTGGCGCGGCGCCACATTGGATAACTTGCGCCGTTTGCCACAAGACTTTCCCGCGCTGAAAGTCATCAAGCTCGAGCAGAACTACCGTTCTACCAGCGCGATTTTGCGGGCTGCCAACCAAGTGATTGCAGCCAACCCCAAGCTATTTCCCAAAACCTTGTTTTCAGAACTCGGTGAAGGTGAGCCGGTCCGCGTGGTTGACGCCGACAACGAAGAGCACGAAGCGGAACGCGTGGTCGCGCGCATTCAGTCTTTGCGCAACGGTGTCGATGTGTCAGCAGGCCCGCAACAGAAAGAGCTGAAAGATTTCGCCGTGCTCTATCGCGCCAACCACCAAGCGCGGGTGTTGGAGAAAGCCTTTCGCAAAGCGCAAATCCCTTACAAGGTGTCTGGCGGACAAAGCTTTTTTGACCGTGCTGAGATCCGCGATCTCTGCGCGTGGCTGCGTTTGTGGGTGAACAACGACGACGACCCGGCGTTCTTGCGCGCCGTCACTACGCCCAAACGTGGCATCGGCCACCAAACTTTGCAGAGCTTGGGGCTTTTTGCCACGCAGTACAAAGTGAGTTTGTTTGAGGCTTTGTTTAGCAGCAGCTTGCCTTCTGTGCTGAATGCGCGCGCAGTCGGCAGTCTGCACGAGTTCGGGCGTTTTGTGAACGACCTCGCCTACCGCGCCAAACAAACCAAGGGCGCCGAAGACGCACGCGCTTTTTTGAACACATGGCTCAAAGATATCGATTACGAAAAGCATCTCTACGACGCCGAAGACAGCCCGCAAATGGCCGCGTCACGCTGGACGCATGTGATGGAGTTTTGCGATTGGATGGCCCAGCGTTGTGGTGGCGAGATAGAGGACACCGCTGGCGCGACGATGGCGTCCGAGCAAAAAAACTTGCTCGAAGTCGCACAAACCATCGCCTTGCTTTCAACCTTGAGCGAGCGCGAAAAAGACCAGAACGTGGTGACCCTCTCGACACTCCACGCGGCCAAAGGTTTGGAGTGGCCACACGTCATGCTGATCGGTGTGACCGAGGGCATGCTGCCATTTCGCATGGACGACGAAGCCGGCAGCGAACACACCAACGAAAGCTTGGTCACCCGTCTAGAAGAAGAGCGTCGCTTGATGTACGTGGGCATCACCCGTGCGAGAAACACCTTGTCGGTGAGTTGGACCAAGCGCCGTAAAAAAGGCCGCGACATGGTCGTCTCGCAACCCAGCCGCTTTATCGCCGAGATGGCTTTGGACAAAACCACTGTGCAAGAAGATCCGCGCGAGAAGTTGCGGGCTTTACGGGCAGAGTTTGCTTTGCGCGCGAGTGCGGCGGCTGAAGCGGCGGCGTTGGCAAATAAGTAAATGCGTCGAGATTAC
>CANBZB010000156.1 GCA_947373745.1 Burkholderiales bacterium
GTCATGCCTAAAGCCTCAGCAATACAAGCCATCGTGCTTGCGGTACCCATCACTGAACAGGTGCCAACACTGGCCACGAGTTGGTTGTTCACATCGTCTTTTTCCTGTTCGTCAATTTCGCCTGCGCGAAACTTGCCCCAATAGCGACGACAGTCGGTGCAAGCACCTACGCGCTCACTGCGGTGCGAACCCGTCAACATAGAGCCTGTTATCAATTGAATCGCAGGAATACCTGCAGACGCTGCACCCATGAGTTGCGCTGGAACGGTTTTGTCGCAACCGCCTATCATCACGATGGAATCCATGGGTTGTGCGCGGATCATTTCCTCTGTGTCCATGGACATCAAATTGCGAAGATACATGCTGGTAGGCGCGGCAAAACTCTCGTGTATGGAGATGGTGGGGAAGTCCATCGGCAAACCTCCAGCCAACATCACGCCGCGTTTGACTGCTTCAATCAATTGGGGTGCATTGCCGTGGCAGGCGTTGTAGGCACTGCCTGTGTTGGCGATACCAACGACAGGGCGATCTAGTGCTTTGTCTGTGTAGCCCGCACCTTTGATAAATGCTTTACGCAAAAACAGCGAGAAACCCTTGTCACCATAAGAAGTGAGTCCTTTGCGCAGGCCTGATTCTGGTTTGTTAGCTTGGGTGGAGTTGGTAGATGATTTTTTGGATGAAGTCATACAGGCTGATGGGCTGAGAAATGCAAGACCTTGGACTGTAGTAGCAAAACCTATGCGCTTGTGTACCTTTGAGGGAAAGCCATTAGGTAGTTGTATGGGGTGGCGTGCCAGAATGTTTTTTGTTTCAAGGAGCCAGTATGAACCGCATGATGTCAGTCGCCAGTGGTCTTTTTATAAGTCTCAGTTTGTCGCTTTGTGCTTATGCACAAAACATTTCCATCGCTACAGGCGGAACAGGTGGTGTGTATTACCCGATGGGTGGTGGCATGGCCTCTGTGTTGTCCAAGTATGTACCTGGCATGCAAGCCACTGCTGAAGTGACCGGTGGATCTGTTGATAACCTCAAACTGGTGGGCACAGGTAAGTCTTACATCGGATTTGCTATGACCGACGCTAGCCAAGATGCTTACCGTGGCGAAGACAAATTTAAAGGTAACAAAGTCGCTTTGAAGACGCTTATGGTGCTCTACCCCAACCGCATGCACGTGGTGAGTATTGAAGGCAGAGGCATCAACAAAATGGGTGACCTCAAAGGTAAACGTGTTTCAACAGGTTCACCTGGCAGCGCAACTGAGGTGATGGCGTTTCGATTAATCGAGGCAGCAGGCCTTGACAAAGACAAAGATATGAAACGTGAGCGTTTGGGTGTTGCCGAGTCAGTCAACGCCATCAAAGACGGCAAGATCGATGCTTTCTTTTGGGTAGGTGGTTTGCCCACGGCTGGTGTGACCGATTTGGCAAATACCCCCGGAACCAAGTTAAAAATGGTGGACCATGCTGAGGTGGTAGCTGCCATGAATAAAAAATACGGCAATTTGTATGTGGAAGATGTAATTCCAAAAGATATGTACCGTGGCATGGATACGGATAACAAGCAAGCCACTGTCATGAATATTTTGGTGGCCCATGAAACCATGGATGACAAAACGGCATACAACATTGTGAAAACTTTGTTTGATAAGCGTGACGATTTGATCGCTGTGCACAAAGAAGCGGTGAACTTCAAACTCAGTAACCAAAGCAACTCCGCGACACCCATACCTTTTCATCCGGGTGCTATCAAGTACTTTGCTGAAAAAGGCATCAAGCTCAACTGATGAGCGATTCACCTATCAAACCCAACACGCCTCAATCGAACCTCTCCGACGAGGTGGTGATCAGCGAACAAGCGCTGCAAAAAGCGGAAGAGTTCATTGAAGCAGAAGAGGGGGCCGCCAATAAGTTAAAGGGTTGGCTGGGTGTTTTAGTTACCACCCTTGCAGTGGTGATGTCTGTTTTTCATCTCTACACAGCTTATGCCATTGTTCCTACACAAACATTAAGGCCCGTGCATGTGGGCTTTGTGCTGGCCTTATGTTTTTTGATGTTTCCCATTGCTAGCAAATATCGCCACCGAATCATGTGGTGGGACTGGTTAGCGGCTTTGCTCTCTATTGCGGTGGTGGTGTATTTAATTACGGGGGGTGACGATTTCACCGACCGCAACACCTTGCCTGAATTTTGGGATGTGGTGTTGGGTATCGCATTGATTGTCATGGTGATGGAGGCCATGCGACGCACCAATGGATGGATCATGCCCATCATCACAACGTGTTTTATTTTGTATGCTTTGTACGGCCCCTTGCTTCCCGCACCTTGGACCCATAAAGGTTATGCCGTAGGTCGTTTGGTTGGTGTGATGTACATGACGCTTGAGGGCATTTATGGAGTCGCAGTAGACGTCTCGTCTTCTTTGATTATTTTGTTCACCATCTTTGGAGCGTTCTTGCAGTATTCCGGTGCTGGCAAGTTTTATATTGATTTCTCTTTTTCAGCGATGGGTGGTAAACCCACGGGCGCAGGACGCACGGTGGTGTTGGCGTCATTTCTTTTAGGCGGTCCTTCTGGTTCAGGTGTTGCAACTACTGTGACCTTGGGTTCTGTGGCTTACCCCATGCTCGCCAAAGCTGGCTATGAACGCAATGCCGCTGGTGGCTTGTTAGCTGCTGGTGGATTGGGTGCGATCATTTCTCCACCAGTATTGGGGGCGGCGGCATTTTTGATCGCTGAGTTTTTAAAGATTTCCTATCTAGACGTGCTGTTGATGGCGGTAATACCGACCTGCATGTTCTACCTAGCGCTATTTTTGATGGTGGAAATTGACGCCCGTAAATACGGCATGGGGGACACCGCTTTTGACAAAGTGGACACGGTCTGGAATTTAACTAGGAATTACGGTTTCCACTTTTTGTCCTTGGTTTCCATCATCGTCTTCATGATGTGGGGGTTTTCTCCTGTCCTGTCTGTTTTTTGGGCAACAGTTGTTTCATTCTTAAGCAGTTTCTTACGACGCGATTGCGCTTTGATCTCGTATGACTTGTTCCACGGCAAAGGTTCGTTTTGGTCCTTGCTTTTAAAGTCGCCATTTATCAAGGCGATGGAAGCTGGCTCTGTAGGGGTGTTGAATGTCGCTGCGACATGTGCAGGTGCTGGCATCATTGTGGGGGTGGTGACTCTCACCGGGTTGGGCTTGAAGTTCAGCACCATCGTGATTGATTACGCGGGGGGGTCTTTGCTTCTCACGGCGATCTTCACCTCTTTGGTGGTTTGGATTGTGGGTTTGGCAGTGCCTGTGACTGCCTCCTACATTATTTGTGCCGTGATCGCAGCCCCTGCTTTGATCAAGTTAGGCGTACCAGACTTTGCGGCGCATATGTTTATCTTTTATTACGCCGTGTTGTCTGAAGTATCGCCACCCACAGCGTTGTCTCCCTTTGCAGCTGCGGCGATTACAGGAGGCGACCCGTACAAAACGACATTGCAATGTTGGAAATACACCATTCCCGCCTTCTTGGTTCCGTTCATGTTTGTGCTGGACCCAAGCGGCCAAGGTCTGTTGTTGATGGGGTCGACAAAAGCATTGGCTAATGCGGACTGGGCCTCTATCGCACAAGTGACCGCCACTTGTGCAGTTGGTATTGCATCATTGGCCGTAGGTTTCCAAGGATGGGCTTGGTTAAAAACCACTGTCGTGGAGCGCTGGATGTTTATCGTGGCTGGGTTTGCTTTGGTGTATCCAGGCGCGATTGCAGATTTGATCGGTTTTGGATTAGTGATTGCTGCGATGTCTATGCAGTATGTTCGCTTTAAAAATAGCAGGAGTTTGATTTGAAAACATTGGATGCCACGGCTAAGGGCGTTTATCTCATCACCGTCACGCCTTTCACAGATTCAGGCGCCTTAGATTTACCCAGTACCGACCGCATGGTCGACTTTTGTTTAGAAGCCGGTGTGACAGGTTTGACAGTGCTCGGCATCATGGGAGAGGCTACCAAACTCACGGCAGAAGAATCACGTACCTATGTAAAGCAAGTGCTTGCCCGTGTTGCAGGTCGCGTGCCAGTCGTAGTGGGCGCATCGGCTGCAGGCTTTGCGCCCATGAAAGAACTTACGCAAAGTGTGATGGATTTGGGTGCATCTGGGGTAATGGTGGCGCCACCACCCACAGTCAAAACAGACGATCAAATTGTTAGCTACTTTGATATGGTCAGTGAAACCTTAGGGCCTGATGTGCCCTGGGTGTTGCAAGACCATCCTGTTTCTACCGGCGTTCAAATGTCAGCCTCTGTCATACTGCGCATCATTAAAAATTCACCCACGTGTGTGATGTTGAAGCACGAAGACTGCCCTGGTCTTGCCAAGATGTCTGCTTA
>CANBZB010000157.1 GCA_947373745.1 Burkholderiales bacterium
CATACCTGAATTAAAAGTCACTGAATGATTGCCAGTAATGGAGATACCCCCGCAATAGGTACCTGGGTTCAATGTGATGGCTCCGCCACCAGATTTTTTGTAATTCACATAGGTGCAACTGCTAAAAGTTGGCATCGTCATCCCCGCAAATGGATCAACCGCTATCGGCGTACCTGTAGTGATAGGACTGACGTTTCCGTTGTTGTTGACAGAGTAGCCACCGACAACCCTGATGGGGTGTGCATTGATATTGACATTGCCTGTAATTCTTAAAGCTGTTGCGCTTGTGGAATTCACAAATATTCCGCAATTCGGTGCTGAAATAGTTCCGTTACCCGTGATATTGATGGCGCCGGGCATAGAAGACGCCAAAGTCATCAAACAAGGCATGGTGTTACCAGCAGGGCCACTGACAGCAGAGGCAGATACGGCCGTTTGATAAATACCAATAATCCCTGCTAGAAATGCGCTGATGGGTTGTGCAACTGTCACGCGCACAAAATTATTATCAACCGCGTATGCGCCTGTGCCACCAGGCGGAATAGCAACTGTCACAGCTGTATTGTTGTGACCGTTCGTGAATCCATTGGCTTGCGTGGCCGCTAAAGCCAATGCCGTGGCTGTCGCTATGTCTTGACCATGTTGTCTTGCACCGGCTGCTACCAAAGCGGCTGAGTCTGCCGCAACTTGCATGCGGTTTTTATTCAGCAATACGTAGCCGATATCAATGGCCAATGCCATAAACCCAATCAGGATCGGTAGCAATATGGCTACCAGTATGGCGACTGACCCTTTCTGGGAGGGTATTTGAAAGTTGGATTCTTTATTTTTCATTCGTTATACATCACAGTCGTAGCGATAAGTTGTGGGTTCATTTGCAAGGCAGACAAGAACGTCCCTACCAATAGACCTTGGTAAGTAAATTGGACTGTGACTTGTAATGGTTTTTGAAAAACGGGTTCACTGGCTTGCAGCACATCGACCGATACATTGGGTGCGCTAGAGAATGCCATTAGATTGCCTGTGCAATAGTCACTGGCTATTTTCGCAATTTGCGTATTGCTGAGCTTGGGGCTGCCTTGCGCCATTCCTGCACGGGCGGCCACACTGCTAGCGCTGGTCACTACGGATTGGTTATGCATGAGCAAGCCAAACTCCACAACCCCCACGACCATCAAAATAAGAATCGGAAGTAGCAAAGCCATCTCAATCGCGGCGGAACCGCGTTGTATGGAATTTAAATACTGACTAAATTTTTGTTTGGGATATCGCATATGGGATTAGGATTTTTCCAATTCGCATCAAATTGAACACACTGGTTGCGTCCCAAATCTTTGGCACGGCGTACCGCTTGGTCTGCAAGATCGATCAAATCAGTCTCCATATTGTTGGGATTAAAAAGGTGGGTAATAAAACCTACGCTCACAGTAATGTGCGGCTTGTTTGGTTGCACGCCACTTAATTGAATCTTGCGAACGGAGTTCAGCATGTCATGCGCAATTTTTAACGCGGCAGTGCTGTCGGTGTGCGGCAAGACCGCAACAAATTCTTCACCACCCCAGCGGCAAATAAAGTCTTGGGGTCTGCGGCAGCAACTGGCTAGTGCTTGCGCTACGGCTTGAAGAGCTAGGTCTCCGGCCTCGTGGCCAGAACGTTCGTTGAAGAGCCTAAAGAAATCGATATCAATAAAAAATACGGAAATAGGTTGATGTGCGCGCATTGAATCGCGCATGAGCAAAGTTAAATTTTCAAACAAAGCTCTGCGGTTGTGTAATCCAGTGAGTGCGTCGTGGAATGCTTTGCTTTGCGCTACTGTGAGTTCGGTAGATAGTTGATAAAGATAGAAAAAAATAAAAGTTATAAAAACGACACCCGCCAATATGTATGAGAAAAAATGTATATTGCTTTTAAAGAACAATCCTAAAATTTGTGATCGTGGAATAGTGGCATATGTTGTCAATTCAAAAACAGGTGAGCGGGCGTACCCAATGAGAAAGTCATTTTTTTTATCGCGTGCTGATGATGCAAATCCAGTCCCTTTGTGGTTTGCCAATAAATCTACATTGAAAGTAATCTTAGGAAAAGTCTCTTGTACCGATTTAATCTGTGTGCTTGGCGGTGGGTAGGCAAACGAGACTGCGTTTTTATCAGCATGCGTCATCAACTGCAGAAAATCGGATGAATCCGTGTATTTTCTTAAATCATTACTAATATCTTCCTCTAACAACTGTCTTACCAATACCCCTGCAAAATTGCCTTTTTTATCGTTAATCGGAACAGCCATATGGAAAACCCACTGTCCAGTTGTTCGGGCGATTAAGAGAGGACCAATTGTGTATTTCTTTTCAGAATGATCGCGTAGGTCTTGGTAATAGTACCGGTCTGAAAAATCAATGATTTTGGAAGCGGGCTCATCGCTGCGCGCAATCATTTGGCCATTTTCATCTATCAAAAAAAGTATGCCTAAATAATTTGATTTGTTATATATATTGAACTCTCGTATCGAGTTTGACAAAATTCCATATGTATTTTTAGACGTTAAACCTGTGGTGCGTAGCTTATTTTCAATCTTTTGTTTCGCCCCGTCTAGCGACTTGGCGGCATCGATTAAATTGTTTTCTACCAGCATGTTTCCCATCTCGGCACTTCTAAGAAGTCGTGATTTGGCATTTTCCAATCGAAGCCCCCAGTTTTGGTACAACGAGATACCAATACCCGTGAAAACAATGATGTGCGTCAGCACATAAATGATCACTATCAATCGACTGAGTCGACTAATGTGTGCTGAAAAGGGAGACGGCACTCGAAGTATCTTTGGGCAGTAATCGGTCGTACTCTTTTAAAACGACGTCGAAGCACTCACACGCATGCGCATGTAGTTCAGCTTTGTTGTCGGCAGTCAGGAGTCCGCGGCTGTAGTGAATGATTCCTAGCTTTTGTAAATTTCCAGCAGCGCGCGTGACGCCCTCGCGGCGAACCCCTAGCCTGTGAGAAATCTGCTCTTGTGTGATGGTGAGTTGAGGTGCTTCTACCAATTCAAGATTAAACAAAATCCAGCGGCAAAGTTGTTGCTCCAAGCTATGGTGGCATCGGCAGACTGCCAGTTGCGACATTTGTGTCATCAACGCCTGTGTGTAGCGCAACATGAGTTCCATGATCGCCACCGAACGATGAAATTCATCTTTGATGAACTGGGTGCTGATGCGATAGCCTTGTCCAGGTTGTTGCACCACGCCGCGGCTAGGTGTGCTGTCACCACCCATAAATATCGATACACCGACCAACCCATCGCATCCGGTGCTTGCGATCTCGCTGCATTCACCATCGCCCAATATATGCAGTAACGACACAATGGCTGTTGTTGGGAAAATTACATAAGGGATGTTGATGCCAGACTCGTACACCACTTGTCCTGCGTGAAGTTCTAATGGCTGGAGTTTGGGCTCCCAGCGCTGCCAATCGCTTTCTGACAGCGCAGATAGAAAGCGGTTTTGCGACTTCATTTCAATTTGATTAAACATAAGAAAGTTTGTATTTATTACTTTCTTCGAATGTATCGTTATATTTGTTAATTAATCATCCATATGATCGTTATCGAACATATAAGCAGGCATTGTTTGATTTAAATCACATTTAGTCAGAAATGCCCGTAATGCGCATTAACCCTGCTTTGTCAAGAATACGAAGGTGGCGCCTATTGATTTCAATAATGTTGTTGTGAGATAGCTTAGAGAGCGTTCGACTGATAGTCTCTAGCTTCAAACCTAGGTATTGGCCCATTTCTACCCGTGTCATGCGCAATAGCAACTCAGTGTTTGAAAACCCTCGAGCCCGTAAGCGCTGGGTCAGGTTTTGAATAAAAGAGGCTACCCGTACCTCGGCAGACATTTGGGAGAGCATCAACATGCTTTGGCTTTCTCGAACTATTTCTTTGCTCAGCATCTGCAAGAAATGTCTCTGAAACACGGGTGAAACACGGGAGAGGTTCTCAATCTCGTGGATAGGGAACACACAAATATCAGAATCTTCGAGTGCTACGACATCGGAACTATGCTTTTGGGTAGCAATGCCGTCCATACCTAGACTGTCACCCGTCATCTGGAAGCCTAACAATTGCTCTTGGCCTGACGCTGTGCTGACGGATGTTTTAAAGAATCCTGTTCGAATGGCGTAGATGGCATGAAAAGCCATGCCAGTCTTAATCAGTTTGCTGCCTTTTTTGATAGTGCGACGCATTTGCACAATGCGGTTGACGCGGTCTATCTCGTAGTCATTGATGTTTTGCGGCAGACAAAAGTCACG
>CANBZB010000158.1 GCA_947373745.1 Burkholderiales bacterium
AAGGTCACGGGTCAAGTCAAGCAGTTGTGAGGTACTGAGTTGTTGGCCTAAAAAGTTCACACCAGTTTCATTGAGTTGGTGCGCTTCATCAAACACCACAACGCGAACGCTCGGTAGCAACTCCGCCATGCCCGACTCGCGCACAGCCATGTCGGCAAAAAACAAATGGTGGTTGATAACCACAATATCCGCAGCGAGCGCGTCACGTCGTGCGTTATTGACGTGGCAGTTTTTAAATGCAGGGCATTGCGAGCCCAAACAGTTTTCGCGATTCGAGGTGATCCACGGAATCAAAGCAGAGCGCTCGTCCAAGCCAGGCAATTCCGCTAAATCGCCTGTCTGGGTCGTTAATGCCCAAGTCTCCACTTTGGCCAACATACGCACCACATGCCGATCTGGCAAAGACGCATCTTGTCTTGCCATTTGCATTCTGTGGGTGCATAAATAATTGCTACGCCCTTTTAGGAGTGCCAAGCGAATGGGCAAATTAAAGGCTGCAATCAGTCGCGGAATATCGCGTGCAAACAATTGGTCTTGCAGTGCTTTGGTAGCGGTAGACAACAAAACACGCTCGCCACTGAGTAAAGCAGGCACCAAATACGCAAAGGTTTTACCAACGCCGGTACCCGCCTCCACAACCAAACTACCGCCTTCGCTGATTACATCTGCAACCGCAAGCGCCATATCGGTTTGACCTGTTCGCGGTTGAAATTGCTGGGTAGCTTGCGAAAGAACGCCGCCTTCTAGAAAAGCTTCTTGCACACGGTTGCGCAAAAGCTGTGGATCTTGTGTTTGGATCACTTGACCCGCACTGGCGAAGGAAGCGGATCGGCAGGAGCATTCGTGCGTTCTTGCAAACGCTTTTCTGTATCTGCGCGATGTTCGGCAGCTTCACGTTGTTTGGCGTCGTAATTAGGACGGTTCTTACCTTGGCCTTCGTAGTCTTGCTTCTTTTGTTCAGTACGCTCTAGGCGGTCTTTTGCAGCTTGCTGCGCTTCTTCGCGTTGGTTAGCGGCATCTTGCTGCTGCGCGTCACTGGTTTTTTCAGCAGTCCGTTGTATCGATTCAAAAGCTTTGATTTGGCGCTCTAGCGCATTAAATTTATTTTCTTCTTTGCGCAAAACAACCAAGACCTCTAATCGTTTGTCGCGCGCTTTCAATTGACAACCCACCACATCAAAACGCTGGTAACACGCACGCATAGATTTTTGATACGTATCTTCCATCTCTTGACGCTTCTTCTCTAGGCGCGTGCTTTCGGTGAGTCTTTCTTCATCTGAAGGAATTTCAGATGAAGACAAAATTTGTGCAAAAGTTGCACTACTTCCCATGCACAGCATGAGCAGAAGACTTGCGAAGAATGTGTAATGTTTCATGTCAATGCCGTATCTACCACGCGCTTGCCCAAGGCTAAAAATTCAGCGGATTGCATTTCACGCAGGCGTGATACTGTTCTCACAAACTCATGTGCCAAAGGGCCTTCTGTGTAGAGCGCAGCGGGTTGTACTTCGGCCGATAAGATGAATTTCACATGTCTATCGTACAAAACGTCCACCAACCAAGTAAAACGCCGCGCCTCAGAAGCTTTGTTTACAGGCATATAGGGCACATCACTTAAAAAAACCGTGTGGAACTGTGAAGTTATTTCAAGGTAGTCGTTTTGAGACCGAGGTCCACCACAAATATCCTTAAAGTCAAACCATACCACTCCACCCGCTCTGCGACGCGCCTTAATTTCGCGTGACTCTATATGCAATAGCGGCTCTTGGTCTTGACATTCCGCGAGTCGGTTGAAAGCGTCCGTCATCGCGGCATCCGCTTGTGGTCCTGCAGGGCAATGGAATAAATCCACCATCTCCAGTGTTTGCCGACGGTAGTCCGTGCCGTTATCGACGTTGAGCACTTCAAGTTTACTGTTGAGCAATTGAATCGCGGGCAAGATGCGATCGCGGTGCATGCCGCCGGGGTATAAATCATCTGGCTTGAAGTTGGATGTGGTGATAAATCCAACGCCATGTTTAAAAAGGGAGTCCAACAATCGGTAGAGGATCATCGCGTCAGTGATGTCGGCAACGTGGAACTCGTCAAAACAAATCAACTTGAAGCGCTTAGACATTTGCTCGCCTAAGATATCTAGAGGATCAGCGTTGCCTTGCAATTCACGAAGTTCTCGGTGAACTTCGCGCATAAATTCATGAAAATGCAAACGGGTTTTACGCTTGAGTGGAACAGCCTCGTAAAAGCAATCCATCAAGAAACTTTTACCTCTGCCAACGCCACCGTACAAATAAACACCACGAGGAATATCGGGGTGGTTGATGATTTTTTTTAATGAATTAGAACGCTTCTCTTTGTAGTGTGACCACTCGGTTGCACACCGTTCAAGCGCATCAACAGCACGAAGTTGCGCAGGGTCACTTGAGAACCCTCTCGCTTTTAATTCTTTTTGGTAGTTTTGATGAACCGACATTGCAATGTGTATTGTGCCTTGAAGGGAGCTGAGACTGAAAAAAAGCCCGCTGTTAACAGCGGGCTTTGAACTATTTTGAAGCGCAATTTAAAAATTCAAAGTGCGTTTATCAACCGCCAACGCAGCCTCTTTGGTAGCTTCCGATAAAGAAGGATGTGCATGGCAAATACGCGCAATGTCTTCTGCGGATGCTTTGAATTCCATCGCCACAACGGCTTCAGAAATTAACTCACTAGCCATAGGGCCTACGATGTGCACACCCAGAATTTCATCGGTGGTGGCATCAGCTAAGAACTTCACCATACCGGTGGTATCACCTAAAGCGCGAGCACGTCCATTGGCCAAGAATGGGAAGGTTCCTGCTTTGTATGCCACGCCATCTGCTTTGAGTTGCTGTTCAGTGCGGCCAACCCACGCAATTTCTGGGCTGGTGTAAATCACCCAAGGAATGGTATTGAAGTTGACATGGCCATGTTGTCCAGCGATACGCTCTGCGACTGCAACGCCCTCTTCTTCTGCTTTGTGTGCCAGCATGGGACCACGGACCACATCGCCAACAGCCCACACACCAGGCACATTGGTTTTGCAATCACCGTCAACCACGATGGCGCCACGCTCGTCTAGTTGCAGACCAATCGCTTCAGCACCTAGGCCAATGGTGTTGGGTACGCGGCCAATGGACACGATGAGTTTGTCTGCATCCAGAGTCTGCGCCTCCCCTTTGGCGTTGGTATAGGCAATCGATACGCCTTTTTTAACGTTGGTGATTTCACCGACTTTGACACCGAGTTCGATTTTCAAACCTTGTTTGTCAAATGCTTTTTTAGCTTCTTTGGCGATTTGTTCATCGACCGCGCCTAAGAAAGTGGGAAGGCCTTCCAAAATTGTGACTTCCGAACCTAAGCGACGCCAGACCGAGCCCATTTCTAAGCCAATGACGCCTGAACCAATCAGGGCGAGTTTTTTAGGAACGCTGCCGATACGCAATGCGCCGTCGTTAGACAAGACATTGACTTCATCAAAAGGTGTTCCAGGTAATGCACGGGCATTAGAGCCCGTAGCGATGATGACTTGTTTAGCTACAACCGACTCTTCTGTTTTGCCAGAAACCTTTATTTCAAAGCCACCTTCAGCAGCTTTGACAAACGTTCCACGGCCATGGAAAAAAGTAATTTTGTTCTTTTTGAACAAATACAAAATGCCATCGTTGTTTTGTTTGACCACGGTATCTTTGCGGCCAAGCATTTTGGCCACATCCATCTTCACATCTTTGGCTGAAATGCCATGTTCGGCAAAGTGGTGGTTGGCGTGGTCAAAATGCTCGCTCGATTGCAACAATGCTTTAGACGGAATGCAGCCTACATTGGTACAGGTGCCGCCAGGCGCTGGGCCGCCTTCTGCGTTTTTCCATTCATCGATACACGCCACTTGAAAACCAAGTTGCGAAGCACGAATGGCAGCGATGTAACCACCAGGACCACCGCCAATGACTACGACGTCGAATTGTTTACTCATGATGCATTTCTCTCAGATAAAAAACGCCCCCAATGAAGGGGGCATTCAAAGCGGTTGATTAGATGTCGAACAAGAGGCGCGCTGGATCTTCCAAGGCCTCTTTCATCGCGACCAAGCCCAATACAGCTTCGCGGCCGTCGATGATGCGGTGGTCGTAAGACATCGCGAAGTAATTCATGGGGCGCACGACTACTTGGCCGTTTTCTACCATCGCACGGTCTTTGGTAGCGTGGACACCCAAAATCGCAGACTGCGGTGGGTTGATGATCGGGGTCGACATCATCGAACCAAAAGTACCGCCGTTAGAGATAGA
>CANBZB010000159.1 GCA_947373745.1 Burkholderiales bacterium
CCGAACAACTCGGCGTGGAAGAGTCACAAGTCACCAGCGAAAAAGCCTTCGTGGCCGATTTGGGTGCCGACTCCTTGGACACTGTGGAATTGGTGATGGCCTTAGAAGACGAATTTGGAATCGAAATTCCAGACGAAGACGCCGAAAAGATCACCACTGTGCAAAACGCGATTGATTACGCGTTGACACACAAAAAAGCCTAAATCACAGGAAACTTTGCATGAGCCGTCGTCGCGTCGTCGTGACCGGTCTGGGTTGTATCAGCCCCGTGGGTAACACGGTGGCTGAAGCTTGGGCCAATCTGTTAGCAGGAAAGTCCGGCATTGCGGCGATCACCCGGTTTGACGCGTCTGGCTTGAACTGCCATTTCGCTGGCGAAGTCAAAAACTTCGATATCGATTCCTACATCTCGCCCAAAGACGCGAGAGCGATGGACACTTTCATCCATTACGGAATCGCAGCGGCTGTTCAAGCGGTGCAAGATTCTGGTTTGCCTACTGGCGAAGCCCAAGGTGAAGAAGAGTCCACCCGCGTTGGCGTGCTGATCGGTTCAGGTATCGGTGGTTTGCCGCTGATTGAGAACATGCACAACGAAATGCTGGCCAAAGGCCCTCGACGCATTTCTCCATTTTTCGTTCCCGCATCCATCATCAACATGATCTCTGGTCATGTGTCAATGCGCTTTGGTTTCAAAGGCCCCAATCTTGCGGTTGTGACCGCTTGCACCACGGGCTTGCATGCGATCGGCGAAGCGGGGCGTCATATCGAATATGGCGATGCCGATGTCATGATCGCTGGTGGTTCTGAGGGCTGCATTTCGCCTTTGGGCGTTGGCGGTTTTGCCTCCATGCGCGCCCTGTCAACCCGTAATGACGACCCAACCACAGCGTCTCGTCCATGGGACAAAGACCGTGATGGTTTTGTCCTAGGCGAAGGTGCTGGTGTAGTGGTGCTCGAAGAGTACGAACACGCCAAAAAGCGCGGTGCCAAGATTTACGCTGAACTCGCCGGATACGGTATGAGTGGAGATGCAGGGCACATGACTGCGCCCAATATGGACGGCCCACGCCGTGCCATGGTCAACGCTTTGCGTAATGCCAGTGTCAACGCTGACCAAGTGGACTATCTCAACGCCCATGGCACTTCAACGCCTTTGGGGGATATCAATGAGACCAATGCCATCAAAGCCGCACTCGGCGATCACGCCAAAAAATTAACCGTGAGTTCCACCAAGTCCATGACGGGCCATTTGCTAGGGGGCGCGGGTGGCATCGAAAGCGTTTTCACCGTGCTGGCTTTGCATGAACAAAAAATTCCTCCTACGATCAATTTGCACAACCAAGACCCTGAGTGCGATTTGGACTATTGCGCGAACACTGCGCGCGACATGAAAATGGAGGTGGCCTTGAAAAACAATTTCGGTTTTGGTGGTACCAACGGCGCACTACTTTTCAAGCGCGTTTAATTTCCCCGCCTTGTAAAGCGCCCCGTCGACCTCATTTGTCGGTGGGGCGTTGTAGTTTTTGATGACACATTTTGGATGCTGAAGATGACTATGAATAGATCTTTCTCTCGTGTATTTCTTTTGAGTTGCTTTACGGTCGCTATGGGTTTGGGCGCCACTCCCTCCTTTGCGCAGGCCCAAGCGACGACACAACCTAGCCGCGTTTTGCCCGACTTCACCGATTTGGTCGAGCAGGTGGGCCCCTCGGTGGTGAATATCCGAACCCTAGAAAAAGTCTCTGTGCGCGATGCACAAGCGGGCTCTGCGGATGAAGAAATGCAAGAGTTGTTCCGCCGTTTCTTTGGCGTTCCCATGCCCGCGCCCAATGGTCCGCGTCAGCAACGTCCGAATCGTCCGCAGCCGGAGCAAGAACAACCCAAAGGTGTTGGCTCAGGCTTCATCCTGTCAGCAGATGGTTTTGTGATGACCAATGCCCATGTGGTGGAGGGTGCAGACCAAGTGCTCGTCACACTGCCTGATAAACGTGAATTCAAAGCCCGAATCGTTGGCGCCGACAAGCGCAGCGATGTAGCCGTTGTAAAGATTGAAGCCACTGGGTTGCCAGCGGTGCGCATTGGTGATGTCTCGCGCCTCAAAGTTGGCGAATGGGTCATGGCCATTGGTTCGCCTTTTGGTCTGGATAACTCTGTAACCGCAGGCATCGTGAGCGCCAAGCAGCGCGACACAGGTGACTATTTGCCATTCATCCAAACCGACGTGGCAATCAATCCGGGCAATTCGGGTGGACCGCTTATTAATATGCGTGGCGAGGTGGTGGGCATCAATAGCCAAATCTACTCACGCTCTGGCGGATTCATGGGGATTTCATTTGCTATTCCGATTGACGAAGCTATTCGTGTGAGCGAGCAGTTGCGCGCCACGGGCCGTGTGCAACGTGGTCGTCTAGGCGTACAGATCGACCAAGTCAGCAAAGAAGTTGCTGAATCGCTAGGGCTTACTAAACCCCAAGGCGCTTTGGTGCGCGGTGTGGAGCAAGGCTCTCCTGCCGAAAAAGCTGGATTGGAGCCAGGCGACATCATTTTGAAATTTGATGGAAAAGCCATCGATAAATCTTCTGACTTGCCACGTATGGTCGGCAATACCAAACCTGGAACAAAGAGCGCGATCCAAGTGTGGCGTCGCGGCAGTTTGGTCGATAAACAAATTACGGTGGGAGAGTTCGAACCTGAGGCGACGGTTAAAAAGGCTACAGCACCTGCTGAGAAGCCAGTGACATCCAGCGCTGCAAAGTTTTTAGGCCTGACGATCAGTGACCTCACGGACGTTCAAAAGAAAGAGCTCAAATTAAAAGGCGGTGTCCGTGTAGACGCCTCTACGGAAGCTGCTGCACGCGCTGGCATTCAAGAAGGCGACGTGATTCTGGCGTTGGCCAATACAGAAACCCCCTCGGTGCAAGTGTTGGAAGCATTGGTTGCCAAGGTGGATCGGGCTAAGCCAGTCAGTTTGCTTATCCGACGTGGGGAATGGGCGCAATACATCGTCATCCGACCTTCCCGCTAAAACCTTAAACCACACTTGGGTGTGAGGTTGTTGCTAAATAATCAGGGTGGACAGAAAAATTATTTCTAATTTTCTGTCCACAGCTTTACGAGTTGGTGGGCACTCACTAAATCTTGCTAACAGCTTTTTGTGTATATCAAACTTGCTATTAATGTGGTTTATAGATATATCAAACCATTTAAAATCCATGATGTGGAATTACTTATGTTCTTCCACAGGTGCTCCACAGTTCACCCACAGCTTAGCCTAAAACCCCATAACAAAATTGTTGATAAGCTGTGAATAAAATGCTGTGGTGCTTATGCAACGCGTCCCTTTTTGGCTATTGCTTGGTTGGTGTTTTGGCTTTTTTGCCTACAATGAACTCCCAACTATTGCAGTTGCCATTGCTTGTTGGTTCTGGGCGCGTCAGCATCTGACGCGCCCTTTTTTCATGCCTCCATCCCTTTGAATTCAATCACTTAAGTGCCCCCGTTGATGAATCACATCAGAAATTTCTCCATCATTGCGCACATCGACCATGGCAAATCTACGCTCGCCGACCGCATCATTCAGCGTTGTGGCGGTCTCGAAGACCGCGAGATGGAAGCGCAAGTTCTCGACTCGATGGACATTGAAAAAGAGCGTGGGATAACCATCAAAGCGCAGACCGCTGCGCTGCAATACAAAGCGAAAGATGGACAGGTTTACAACCTGAATTTGATCGATACACCGGGACACGTTGACTTCTCTTACGAAGTCTCACGTTCTTTGTCCGCTTGTGAAGGCGCTTTGCTAGTAGTTGACGCCAGCCAAGGTGTTGAGGCACAAACTGTTGCCAATTGCTATACCGCCCTCGACTTAGGCGTTGAGGTTTTGCCAGTCCTCAACAAAATGGATTTGCCGCAAGCCGATCCAGACAATGCCAAAGCAGAGATCGAAGACGTGATCGGCATCGACGCCACCGACGCCATTCCCTGTTCTGCCAAAACAGGCATGGGCATCGAAGAAATTCTCGAAGCGGTTGTTGCCAAAATTCCGTCACCTAAAGGCGATCCCGAAGCGCCTTTGCGCGCCATGATCGTTGACAGTTGGTTCGATACCTATGTGGGTGTTGTCATGCTGGTGCGCGTTGTCGATGGACGTTTGGGCAAAGGCGAACGCATCAAAATGATGGCTTCGCATGCGGTTTACAACGCAGACAACCTGGGCGTATTTACACCCGCCAACCAACCCCGTAATTCGCTAGAAGCTGGCGAAGTGGGTTACATCATTGCGGGCATCAAAGAATT
>CANBZB010000160.1 GCA_947373745.1 Burkholderiales bacterium
CGACGCGCCATGTATTTCGGTTCTGCACCACCATCGAGCATACGCACCAACCAGTACAAGGCTGCATCGGGATCGGAACCGCGCACAGATTTGTGTAATGCGCTGATGGTGTCGTAAAACTGCTCGCCGCCTTTGTCATAACGGCGCATGCGCTCGCCAAGCACTTTGAGCAACCACGTATCGGTAATTTCCGTCAAACCTTCATGCTTTGCAGAAACAGCCAAGGTCTCTAAGGTATTGAGCAAACGACGCGCATCACCATCGGCATATGCGACCAAACGTTTTTGCGCTTCGCTATCTAAAGCAGGCACTGCATCAATGCTTTGCGCTTTGGCAATGATGTGGGCGAGGTCTTCTTCATTCAACGACTGCAAGACATAGACTGCAGCGCGGGATAAGAGAGCGGAGTTCACTTCAAACGAAGGGTTTTCTGTTGTCGCACCAATAAAGGTAAACAAGCCTGATTCAACATGGGGCAAAAAAGCATCTTGTTGGCTTTTGTTGAAACGATGCACCTCATCGACAAACACAATCGTGCGTTGCGGGTCTAGGCCATCGCGTGCAGTGACCGCCAAATCAACTGCTTCACGAATTTCTTTGACACCACCTAGCACCGCACTGATAGATAAAAATTGCGCGTCAAACGCATCGGCCATCAAACGTGCAATCGTGGTTTTGCCAACCCCAGGTGGCCCCCACAAAATGCAACTGTGCGGCTGCCCAGACTCAAAAGCCACCCGCAAAGCCATGCCCTCACCCAAGACATGCTGTTGCCCAATTACCTCGCCCAATGCGCGCGGGCGCAGGCGTTCGGCTAGGGGTTGTTGGGAAGATGTTGACATTGGTAATGTGTAACAGGACAGACCTAATTGTCACATCCGTGTAATCAATGCAATTATCGGATCTTTACACCTAAGCTAAACGTGGGTTATGCGCTTTGGAATTTTACTTTTGTACTAAACGTATTTCTAATTGGCAATCCAATGCTTCTGCGTAGCGCGAGAGCGTGGCAATCGATGGCGAATGCTTGCTTTTGCCAGACTCAAAGCGCGCGATCACTGATTGGGTAGTGCCAATTTTTTCTGCTATTTGATTTTGTGTGAACCCTTTTGCCGCACGGATTTTCAAAAATTCATCTAACACTGCATATTCAGCCCGTGCATTTTCAAATTCGGTTTTCACCTCAGGGATTGCCAAGGCCTTTGCACGTAATTGTTTATGTGTGAGCATCTTTCCACTCCTTCAGTCGCTTGAGCGCAAGTTCAATTTCTTTGGGCGGTGTTTTGTCTGTTTTCTTCACAAATTGATGCAACATCAAAATGCGCCGATCTATCAGCACTCCGAAAAACACCCGTCCAATTCCCTCCTTAGATTTCAGCCGCAACTCAAACAAGCCATGACGCAATGCGCGCGTATGGGGCATTCCTAAATCAGGGCCATGCTCTTCCATCCGATCTGTGCAAAGGAAGTAACGCGCCATGATTCCTTGCGGCAATCCAAGAATGGCTTGTTGAAGCCGCTCATCGTGATAGATGATCTGCCAAGCCATACTCTTAATATAGCGTATTTGCGATATCTACGCAAGACCATAAACCATTAAATATTGAACGCAAGTCCATTTAGAAGCAACCTCTTGTTAAAAAAAGAGGCCGGATGCTAGCGCTGTTAGTAGCAGAAGCATTTAAGTGATGCTTACTGTTTTACTAGGTCCACCCCCTTAGGTGGCACAAATACAAACTGAGACGGAGATAGATTTTTAGGATTGGCTTCAAAGTACTCAAAGCTGATCACCGAGCGCTGTCCCATCGCATCCAAGATGTCTAATTTCTCTAGGTTTGCAACACCGCCATCAACACGCAACCCAATACGCACACTTTGAACCGTGCTCTCGCGCATTTTTGGCGTGGCTTGCACCCATTGCAAACCGTCTGTTTCAGATTGCTCTTGCAGGTGGAATTCTTTTTGCAGAGAAGCTAAATCTGATGCTGTGGCAATCAAAGCAGCAGGCGAACTGCTCAGGGCTTGTGTTTGCGAACGCGCAGTGACTTGTGCAAGGTCCACGTCATACCACCACAGCATGTTGCCGTCAGCAACAAGCGTTAAAGGGTATGGTTTTTGGTAATCAAACCGAAAACGTGTAGGGCGAATAAATGCAAATACACCGCTAGATTTTTTACTTCTTGCGGTTTGCCCCGCTTTCACAGGCGGCGTCACCACTTGGCTAAATATGGCGCGGCCGCTGTGCGCGGTTTTGAGAAAAAGCTCTAAGCTTTCTAGGCCGCCTGCGCATGCTTGCAAGCTTGCGGTCAACAACAATACGTGCAAAGCGCGTTTGCAATTCACAATGCCAAGCAACTTAGGCATCACGAACTCAGGCCTCACGATTAGGCACCAAGATTTCGCGCTGGCCATTGCTACTCATGGCACTGACCATGCCGGCTTTTTCCATGTCTTCGACCAATCGCGCAGCACGGTTGTAGCCAATTTTCAAATGGCGTTGCACCAACGAAATACTGGCTTTGCGATTTTTCAAAACCACTTCTACCGCTTGGTCATACATCGGGTCTTTTTCGCTCGGGGTATCGCCAAATAAATCTGGCCCAGTTGGGTTGCCATCGCCATCTACAGTACCGCCTTCGAGCACGCCTTCGATGTAGTCAGGCTCGCCTTGGGTTTTGAGATAACTGACTACACGATGCACTTCTTCGTCACTCACAAATGCACCGTGAACACGGATCGGAAAACCCGAACCGCTGTGCATGTACAACATGTCACCCATCCCTAGCAATGCTTCCGCGCCCATTTGGTCAAGAATGGTTCGGCTGTCAATTTTGCTGCTGACTTGGAACGCAATACGCGTTGGAATATTCGCTTTGATCAAACCGGTGATCACATCAACGCTGGGGCGTTGGGTAGCCAATATCAAGTGGATGCCTGCAGCGCGCGCCTTTTGTGCCAAGCGTGCAATCAGTTCTTCAATCTTCTTACCCACCACCATCATCAGGTCGGCCAATTCGTCGATCACCACCACGATGTGGGGCAAACGCTGCAATGGCTCAGGCTGCTCGGGCGTCAAACTAAAGGGGTTGTCAATGAATTCTTCACGGGCAGCTGCCTCATCGATCTTGGCGTTGTAGCCTGCAAGGTTACGCACGCCAAGCTTGCTCATCAGCTTGTAGCGTTTTTCCATTTCGCCCACACACCAATTCAAACCATGCGCAGCTTGTCGCATATCGGTGACCACCGGAGCGAGCAAATGGGGGATGCCTTCGTAGACAGACATCTCCAGCATCTTGGGATCGATCATCAGCAAACGCACATCACGCGCTTCAGCTTTGTAGAGCAAGCTCAAAATCATCGCGTTGATACCGACCGACTTACCAGAACCTGTAGTACCCGCCACCAACACGTGCGGCATTTTGGCGAGGTCTGCGACTACTGGGTTGCCCACGATGTCTTTGCCCAAACCCATGGTGAGCATGGACTTGGCTTCGTTGTAAACATCAGAGCCCAAAATTTCGCTCAAGCGAATGGTTTGGCGTTTGGCATTGGGCAATTCCAAAGCCATGTAGTTTTTGCCGGGGATGGTTTCCACTACGCGGATAGACACCAAGGACAGTGAACGCGCCAAGTCTTTGGCTAAGTTGACGACTTGTGAGCCTTTCACACCTGTGGCTGGCTCAATTTCATAACGCGTGATGACAGGGCCCGGCGACGCAGCAACGACGCGTACTTCTACGCCGAAGTCTTTGAGCTTTTTCTCGATCATGCGGCTTGTCATCTCTAGCGTATCGGGCGAGACCGTGTCTTGTCTTGCTACCGCGCCATCGAGCAAATCGACTTGTGGCAATCGGGAATCCACCATGTCGGTGAACAGAGGTTTTTGCCGTTCTTTGGCAACCCTTGCACTTTTGGGCATCTCCACCTTTTCGGGCTCCATCACAACAGCGATGGGCGGATGCTCCTCAATCACTTCACGTTCGACGTGAACGATTTCTTCGCGCTCGCGGGCTGCTACGAGGCCGTAAGCCAAATCTTGTTCGCGCTCTCTGCGCTCACGCCAAGCTTCTATCCAGCCGTCGATCAAAGCCCCTAAGTTTTCTGCAGTCTGGCTCCACGAAAAACGAAACACCCATGAAGCGCCGACCACACCAAACACAATAAAGATGAGTCCCGAACCGTTAAAGCCCAGCCACTGCAAACTGAACGGACCCACCAAGTAACCCAACACACCACCGCTGATATGTCCTGGCAAATTAGCTTCAAAGCGGTACATGCGCGTCCACT
>CANBZB010000161.1 GCA_947373745.1 Burkholderiales bacterium
GAAGCCACCGACTGCCGTCGCGCGCGATTGCTGGGATATTTTGGGGAAACCTACCCCCAGATGAAATGCGGCAATTGCGACAACTGTCTGCAGCCTCCGCAAATTTGGGACGGCACAGAAGCAGCCCGCATGTTGCTCTCCACTATTTACCGCATTCACCAGCAAGACGGCAAAACCTTTGGCGCCGGCCATGTCATGGACATCTTGCGCGGCAAAGACACGGAAAAAGTCCAGCAATACGGACATGCAAGTTTGAGCACTTTTGGGATTGGCGCCCGATTTACGGAACAGCAATTGCGCGGCGTTTTGCACCAGCTCATCGCTTTGGGTGCTTTGGGCGTGGATGCACAAACTTTCAGCACGCTCTACTTAACCGAAGGCTCACGGGCAGTGCTCAAAGGCGAAGTGTTGATTCGTCTGCGTGCCTCCGTCTCCACGCCCGCAACTAGCAAGTCCAAAAGCCGCGCCTCTGGCAGCGTGCACAAGCCCACGCCCACTCCGTTGGATGCCAGCGGCCAAGCGCGGTTTGATGCACTCAAGGCTTGGCGTGGCGAAGTGGCGAAGTCGCACAACTTGCCTGCTTATGTGATTTTTCATGATGCGACCTTGGCGGCGATTGCCAAAGCGGGTCCTGCCGATTTAGACAGCTTGCAAGGGATTGCCGGAATTGGTGTGAAAAAGTTAGAGGCCTACGGTCAAGAGGTGTTGCGGGTTGTGGCAACGGTTGAATAAATAATAGGCGGGTGGACTAAAATCTATGGATTCATCTAATTAGGAGTTCCCATGTCCCAAGCAAACGACCATTCGCATGACGGCCAACAAGACGTGGTCGAGTCCATCGTCCCATTGATGCCGATCGTGCTTCCCGTTGCTGGCGGCATTTTGATTTTCTTGCTGGCCTTTATTGCCGTTTTCATGGCTTAAGGCTCTGCGTTTTCAAAAAAGTTTGACTTTTTAATTGTCTGACATTACTTCTTAAAGCGCCTTTTAGGCGCTTTTTTTACATCCTTTTTCTACGCGGCCCCTCGTTTTTATTATTCATTTGGGTGCATGAAGGTGTCGAAATTCTTAAAATGCCGCACCCGCTACAAAAGCGGTACCCCGATTGAGGCCAAGGTCTTGGCAAAGCACTCGCAGGACCTTGACCTCAATTTTTAACTTTGGAGTCTTTGATGAACGCACCCGCTTATGTGAAAAATCCCAAACTGATCGCCTGGGTGGCCGAGATGGCTGCCTTGTGCAAACCAGACACCGTTTACTGGTGTGATGGCAGTGACGAGGAATACCAGCGCCTTTGCCAGCAATTGGTAGACGCCGGTACTTTCAAAAAGCTCAACCCCGCCAAGCGCCCAGGCTCTTACCTCGCATGGTCTGACCCCAGCGACGTGGCGCGCGTAGAAGACCGCACCTACATCTGCTCTGAGAAAAAAGAAGACGCTGGCCCCACCAACAACTGGATGGCGCCCGCCGACATGCGCACCACCTTGCAGCCTTTATTTGACGGTTGCATGAAAGGCCGCACCATGTATGTGGTGCCTTTCAGCATGGGTCCCATGGGCTCACACATTGCCCACGTCGGCATTGAACTCTCTGACAGCGCCTATGTCGCAGTCAACCAGCGCATCATGACCCGTATGGGCAAAGCGGTGTATGACGTGATCGGCACCGACGGTGCATTTGTGCCTTGTGTGCACACCGTGGGCGCGCCTTTGGCCGCTGGCCAAACCGATGTGAAATGGCCTTGCAACAAAACCAAATACATCGTGCATTACCCAGAAACGCGTGAGATTTGGTCTTACGGTTCCGGCTACGGTGGCAATGCTTTACTAGGCAAGAAGTGCTTTGCCTTACGCATCGCATCCAATATGGGGCGTGACCAAGGCTGGTTAGCCGAGCACATGCTCATCTTGGGCGTGACCAATCCGCAAGGCAAGAAATACCATGTGGCAGCGGCTTTCCCTAGCGCTTGTGGCAAAACCAATTTCTCCATGTTGGTGCCACCAGAAGGCTTTAAAGGCTGGAAAGTCACCACCATCGGTGACGACATCGCCTGGATCAAGCCACATTCTGACGGCAAGCTTTACGCCATCAACCCAGAAGCGGGTTACTTTGGCGTCGCTCCTGGCACCAACTTCCACACCAACCCCAACTGCATGGCCAGTTTGGACAAGAACGTAATCTTCACCAACGTTGCGCTCACAGACGACGGCGACGTGTGGTGGGAAGGCATGGAAAAAGACACGGGCAAATTGCCTGACCATTTGATCGACTGGCAAGGCAAAGACTGGACGCCAGCGATTGCCAAGGAAACCGGCGCCAAAGCGGCACACGCCAATGCGCGCTTCACCGTAGCCGCCACCAACAACCCCGCGCTCGACGCGCAGTGGGACGACGCCAACGGCGTAGCGATTGACGCGTTTATCTTTGGCGGCCGTCGCTCGACCACCGTGCCGCTCGTGACCGAAGCGCGCAATTGGACCGAAGGCGTCTACATGGCTGCCACCATGGGATCAGAAACAACCGCCGCAGCGGCTGGCCAACAAGGCGTGGTGCGCCGTGATCCATTCGCCATGTTGCCTTTCATGGGCTACAACATGAGCGACTACTTCCAGCATTGGCTCAATATGGGCCAAACCCTCAAAGCCTCAGGCACCAAAGTACCTTCTATCTATTGCGTGAACTGGTTCCGCAAAGGCGAAGACGGCAAATTTGTTTGGCCAGGCTATGGTGAAAACATGCGCGTACTGAAGTGGATGATCGATCGCATCGAAGGCACGGCCAAAGGCAAAGAAAACGTGTTTGGCATCAGCCCTAGCTATGAAGAAATCACATGGACAGGTTTGAGCTTCACGCCTGAGCAATTCAAAACCGTCACACACATTGACAAAGCCGCATGGGTGGAAGAGTTGAAGTTGCACGAAGAGCTGTTCAAACAACTGGCTTACCACCTGCCTGCCGAGATGACCGCAACAAAGGCAGCTTTGGCGGTTCGACTCGAGGCTTAATTTTTTGGTTTTGTGAGTTTGTTGGCAACTTTGGTGAAAAGTTACCAAAACAATTTAAATTAGACGTGCTTTGAGTCCGAATGCCCCGCAATTGCGGGGCATTTCTCTTTCAACATGCATACACAGTGGTTCTGCTTTGCAAGACAATAGCCTTTCTTGTCTTTCACACTTTCTTTTATGAAATTACTTGCGCTGTTATTGACCGCTTGTGTCGGCTCTTTTTCTTCTTCGGCTTTTTCGCAAGGCGTGATCAAGATTGGCGAAATCAATAGTTACAAAGCGCAACCCGCTTTTTTAGAGCCGTACAAAAAAGGCATGGAGTTGGCGGTTGACGAAATCAATGCGGCCGGTGGTGTCAACGGTAAAAAGTTGCAACTCATCACGCGTGACGACAACGCGTCCCCGGGTGACGCTGTGCGTGCGGCAGAAGAATTACTCACACGCGAAAAAGTCGACGTGTTGTCCGGCGCTTTTTTATCGCACATTGGTTTGGCCCTAGGTGACTTCGCCAAACAACGCAAAGTGTTTTTCTTGGCGGGCGAGCCACTCACCGACAAAATGGTGTGGCAAAACGGCAATAAATACACCTTCCGTTTACGCGCATCCACCTATATGCAAGTGGCGATGCTCGTACCCGAAGCGGCCAAGCTCAAGAAAAAACGCTGGGCAGTGGTCTATCCCAATTACGAATATGGCCAATCGGCTGCAGCAACCTTCAAACAGTTGTTAAAAGCCGCGCAACCGGATGTGGAGTTTGTTGCTGAACAAGCCCCAGCATTAGGCAAAGTAGATGGTGGCTCCGTTGCGCAAGCTTTGGCAGACGCCAAACCCGACGCCATCTTCAATGTGCTGTTTGCCGCCGATCTCGCTAAGTTTGTGCGTGAAGGTAATACGCGCGGTTTGTTCCAAGGGCGTGAGGTAGTGAGTCTATTGACTGGCGAACCAGAATACCTGGAGCCCTTGAAAGACGAAACACCAAACGGCTGGATCGTCACGGGCTATCCTTGGTATGGCATTCAAACGCCTGAACACAAAGCTTTTTTTCTGGCGTACCACCGCAAATACAGCGACCACCCGCGCTTAGGTTCTGTTGTGGGTTACAGCATGATTCAGGCTCTAGCGGCAGGCATTTCCAAAGCGCAAAGCACGGACAGCGAAAAACTGGTCAGCGCTTTCCGTGGTTTGCGCTTCAGCACACCTTATGGCCCCGCCATGTTTAGACCGCAAGATCACCAATCGACTATGGGTGCATTTTTAGGTCGCACTAAAAACGAAGG
>CANBZB010000162.1 GCA_947373745.1 Burkholderiales bacterium
CGGATTTGTAAGTGGTCTTGTAAATTGGCTCCCACACCCGGCAAATCAATCACGGGGTCAATGCCATGCTCTTTCAACAAGGAGGCAGGACCTAAACCCGAGAGCTGCAAAATTTGCGGCGTCCCAATACTGCCTGCACACAAGACCACTGCATGTTTGGCCGTGGCGCGCACATATCCGCCCGCGCCTGTCCATACCTCGACGCCACTGCAATGCGATTGACCGTCAGCATCATTCGTCATTAAGAGCTTAGAGACTTGCGCGCCAGACCACAGCTCAAAATTAGGTCGCGCATAACAAGTCGGTCGCAAAAAAGCCTTGGGCGTATTCCAGCGCCAGCCACTTTTTTGGTTCACCTCGAAATAACCGACACCCTCGTTATCACCTTGGTTGAAATCGGGCGTGGCGGGAATGCCGGCCTGCACCGCAGCCTCGGCAAAAGCGTCCAAAACATCCCAGCGCAAGCGTTGCTTTTCAATCCGCCATTCGCCGCCAGCGTTGTGGTGACGCAGCGTTTCGCCATAAACCGTTTTATCCGCCAACAACACCTCGCTTTTGGCACCCTTGGCGCCATGCATGGCGTTAGCGCCACCGAAATGGTCTTCATGCAATTTGAAATACGGTAGACACTGATCCCAGCGCCAGCGGCTGTCACCGGTTACTTCAGCCCACTGGTTGTAATCACGCGCTTGTCCGCGCATGTAAATCATGCCGTTGATACTCGAACACCCGCCGAGCACCTTGCCACGCGGATATTTCAAACTGCGCCCGTTCAAACCGACATCTGGTGCCGTGTTGTAGAGCCAGTCCGTACGCGGATTCCCAATGCAATACAAATACCCCACAGGAATGTGGATCCAGTGGTAATCGTCTTTGCGTCCCGCTTCGATCAATAAGACCCGTTTGCGCGCGTCGGCGCTTAAGCGGTTGGCCAATAAGCAACCTGCAGTGCCTGCACCAACAATGATGTAGTCAAAAGAAGTTTCGCTCATTACTTAGAAGTAGGCATAGCAAACTCAGCCCCTTTGCCAATACTCTCCGGCCACCTTTGCATCACAGACTTTTGCTTGGTATAGAAACGCACACCCTCTTCACCATACGCGTGCATATCGCCAAACAAACTCTTCTTCCATCCGCCAAATCCATGCCAAGCCATAGGCACAGGAATCGGCACATTGATGCCGACCATGCCCACTTGGATACGCCGTGCAAATTCACGCGCCACATGGCCATCGCGTGTGAAGCAACTCACGCCATTGCCAAACTCGTGCGCGTTGATCAAATCCACCGCTTGCGCGAAATCTTTGACACGCACGCAGCTCAGCACGGGGCCAAAAATTTCTTCTTTGTAGATGCGCATCTCAGGTGTGACATGGTCAAACAAAGTGCCACCCATCCAAAAGCCTTTTTCGCAACCTGGGCCAGTTTGCTTGGCATCAAACACACGCCCGTCTACTAACAGCTTGGCGCCTTCTTTGGCACCCTGTTCGATATAGCCGGTGATGCGTTGGTGCGCGATGGAGGTAACGATGGGGCCCATCTCTGCCGCGAGGTTAGTGCCGTTGAGCACTTTCAAAGCCTTGGTGCGCTCGATCAATTTGGGCATGATGCGCTCGGCAACATCGCCCACCAATACCGCCACGCTGATCGCCATGCAACGTTCGCCGGCAGAACCGTAGGCCGCGCCAATCAAAGCGTCGACCGATTGGTCGATGTCGGCATCGGGCATTACCACCATATGGTTTTTCGCGCCACCCAAAGCTTGCACACGTTTACCGTGGTGCGCGCCGGTTTCGTAGATGTAATTGGCAATCGGTGTGGAGCCGACAAAGCTCACTGCTTTGACATCGGGATGCACCAGCAAGGCGTCGACCGCCTCTTTGTCGCCTTGGACCACGTTGAACACGCCGTCAGGCAAACCCGCTTTTTTGAGCAAGTCGGCCATAAAGAGTGCGGGTGATGGGTCAATTGGGCTGGGCTTCAACACAAAGGTGTTGCCGCATGCGATGGCAACGGGGAACATCCACATGGGCACCATCACGGGAAAGTTAAAAGGCGTGATGCCCGCCACCACGCCCAAGGGCTGGCGCATGGTCCAGTTGTCGATGCCGGTGGAGACTTGTTCGGTGTAGTCGCCTTTGAGCAATTGCGGGATGCCCGTAGCGAATTCGACAATTTCAATGCCGCGCGTGACTTCACCTTGCGCATCGGTGAACACCTTGCCGTGCTCGGCCGTGATCATGTGCGCGAGTTCATCTTTGTGAAGGTTAAGTAACTCAAGGAACTTGAACATCACGCGTGCACGTCGCAAAGGCGAGGTGTCTGCCCAAGCGGGAAACGCCTTTTGCGCGGCCGCTACTGCATCATTGACATCCGCAGTGCTAGCTAAATGCACCTGAGCCGTAACTGCGCCAGTGGCGGGGTTGAATACATCTTGTGTACGCGCGCTGTTGCCTTGGATGGATTGGCCTGCGACAAAGTGGGCAATGGTGGCTGTGCTCATAAGCAGTCTTTCAAAAAATTTTTAATGGGAGCGCAAAACGCTCCAAAAGGGCTTTGGGGCCAGCGCTAATTTTCGCTGGCCGCAGAAAAACCACTAGCTTAGCGACCGCCGGTGACGTCTACGTTGGCGCCCGTCACATAACTGGCCGCATCGCTGAGTAACCACACAATGGTTTGCGCGACTTCGTCAGGGGAGCCCGGGCGCAACATTGGAATCATGGGCGCCATCGTTTGGGCACGGTCGGGAATGCCTCCGCTGGCATGGATATCGGTGTCAATAATGCCGGGACGCACCGCATTGACGCGAATGCCTTCGCCTGCCACTTCTTTGGCCAAGCCAAGATTGAAGGTGTCGATGGCACCTTTGCTGGCGGCATAGTCGACATATTGGCCGGGCGCGCCCACGCGGGCTGCCACACTGCTGAGGTTGACGATAGAGCCCCCCTTGCCACCGTGTTTGGTGCTCATACGCAAAATTGCTTCGCGCGCGCAGACGATCGCGCCGATCACATTGATACGCATCATGCGTTCAAGACGCTCCCAACTTAATTCGTCCACCCGCACGGCGACGTCGAGCACGCCTGCGTTGTTCACAAAACCCGTAAGTCGACCCAGTTGCGCGTCTACTTGCGCAAACAGGTGTTTGATTTGCGCCTCGTCGCCGACGTCAGCTTGGATGCTGACGGCTTGTCCGCCTTCTGCTTTGATTTGTTGGACGATGGCATCTGCGGCGGCGGCGTTTTGGCTGTAATTGACCGCAACGGCCCAACCTTGACGGGCGGCCAACAAAGCAGTGGCGGCACCAATGCCTCGGCTTGCGCCTGTGACTAATAAAACGGGTTTCATAGCGTGTCTCCTTGGGGCCTGAGGCTTTTTTGAATGGAGCGCGCACGATAGCATGGGCATGGCTTGCTCCGAGTAACGTCTTAGACACAAAGGGTTATCCTTGGCGCACCTATTTTTGTCAGTTTCCTGGAGTTTTCTATGACCACCGTTCGACTTAAAGCCTCCGATGGATTTGAGTGCCCAGCCTACGTGGCGCAACCCAAGGGCAAGCCCAAAGGCGCCGTAGTGGTGATCCAAGAGATTTTTGGCGTCAATCCCCACATCCGCGAGGTAGCCGATGGCTATGCCGCAGCCGGTTATTTCGCGATTGCACCTGCCATGTTCCACCGCGCCAAGCATGGCGTTGAGCTCGGCTACACGCCAGACGATATGCAAGCAGGCATGACACTGAAGGCCGCCATCGAAGCATTGCCCAATATGGCGTTTATGGCCGATGTACAGGCGGCGGTGAAATACGCGCACCAAACCTCTGGCGCCAAAGTTGGCGTAGTGGGTTACTGCTGGGGTGGTTTATTGACTTGGCGTGCTGCAGCGTTGGTAGAGGGTTTAAGTGCGGCGGTTCCCTATTACGGCGGCGGCTCCACAACCTCGGAAGAAATCGCCCGTCAGCCCCATTGCCCAGTCATGGCGCACTACGCCAAACAAGACCACTGGATTGGTTTGGACACTGTGGAGACTTTTGCCAAAGCCCATCCGGAGGTGAGCGTGCATTTGTACGAGGCGGACCACGGTTTTAATTGCGACCACCGCGGGTCCTACCAAAAGGCCTCCGCTGACTTGGCGCGTGAACGCACCTTGGCGTTTTTCGAGGAGCACTTGGCCTAAGCGCCATGTGCCCGTCTGTTTTCATGGATAGTGCAACCGCTAAACTCCCAAAATGCTCTGGATTAAATCGTTTCATATTATTTTTGTAGCCAGCTGGTTCGCCG
>CANBZB010000163.1 GCA_947373745.1 Burkholderiales bacterium
TCTGCCAGAGTAATGGCTACGGCGGTAGAGATAGATGTTTTACCTACGCCACCTTTACCTGTGAAGAATAGGAACCGGGTTGGGTTGCTGAGCCATTTCATGGGAAGCCTTGTTTGATTTGCTGATCGGCATCTAATCTATAGGCTTGACCGATTGGATTTTGTGCTTCAGATCAACTTTTGACATAATAAAGTCATATATTTCCAATAAAGTTGAATTATGGAAGAAAAATACGTCATCAAAGCACTTGCAGCTCTCGCTCAGCCCAATCGTCTCCAGATTTTTCGGGCATTGGTAGTGAAGGGTAGTGAAGGCCTCACACCAGCTTTATTGGCTGAAGCTTTAGGCATGCCTGCCAACACGCTGTCATTTCACCTGAAAGAGTTGATGAACGCCGATCTGATTTCTCAAGAACGCAGTGGACGCAACTTAATCTATCGCGCTCAGTACGACCGCATGAATGCCGTGCTTGCGTTTCTGTCCCAAAACTGTTGCCAAGGGGAGGCTTGTGAGGTGAGCCCTGAGGCAATTTGCAAAACCTGCTAGGCCTAAGGAGGCACAAGTGACTGAAACCAAACCATTGAACGTACTTTTTCTTTGTACCCACAACTCGGCTCGCAGCATTTTGGCTGAAGCATTGCTTAACCATTTGGGCAAAGGAAAATTCAAAGCCTTTTCAGCTGGCAGCAAACCTAGGGACAATCAAAAACCCAATCCTATAGCTCTTGCTACTTTGGAAAAAGCAGGCATTTCAACGGACGGTTTAACCAGCAAAAGCTGGGATGTTTTTGCAACAGCAGATGCGCCACATATGGATTTGGTGATCACTGTTTGCGACAACGCAGCAGGCGAAGTTTGCCCCTATTGGCCTGGTCAACCTGCTACAGCTCACTGGGGATATTCAGATCCATCTGAGACAGTTGGATCTGATGAGCAAAAACTAGAGGCGTTCAAGCAAACGCTGCATCAAATCAAAAGACGTCTTGATATCTTCACAAGCCTACCTTTGACAAGCTTGAGCAAGATGACTTTAGAAAATACAGCACGAGAACTGGCGAAAAAATGATCCATTGGAGACGATATCTTTCGGAACTCGTTGGCACAGCAGCCTTGTTGTGTGCGGTGATCGGCTCTGGCATCATGGCCGAGCAATTAGCAGGTGGGAATGTAGCCATCGCTCTTTTAGCAAACACGCTCGCCACTGTTTTTGCTCTATATGTGTTGATTGAAACTCTCGGACCGATTAGTGGTGCGCACTTCAATCCAGTTGTTTCGATAGTCATGGCGTTTCGTAATGATTTGGATCGCCATCATTTGTTTGGCTATATCCTTGCGCAACTGATTGGTGCTGCCTTGGGTGCTTGGACTGCACATGCCATGTTTGACCTTGAAATATTGCAATGGTCTACCAAAGTAAGAATGGGTCCTGCACAGTTGTTTTCTGAAGCTGTAGCTACTTGCGGACTACTGTTCGTTATCTTGCGATCCCCCGAAGGAAAGGCCTCTGCCATAGTTGCTTGCTACATCGGCGCAGCATATTGGTTCACTGCGAGCACTTCGTTTGCAAATCCAGCGGCTGCCTTCGGGCGTATGCTTAGCAATACATTTGCGGGAATCTCACCAGCAGATGTGCCCGCTTTTATTGTTGTTCAAATTGTTGGTGGGCTTCTTGGATGGATGCTTTATACGTTTTTAAAGTCTGAGCACCAATAGAGAAAAAGCAACTGATTGAAATTCGCGCTCGAGACACACGACATTGGGCCTTACCTAGTCAAACGCTACAGAGAACGTAAAGCAAGTAAACCTTCTTCCCGCTTTATCGTTTTGTTTTTTACTAATAGTGCCAATGTTCGGTAAAGGGCTTCGTGTGAGACTCCTAGTTCTCCCGCTAAAGACTTCAGTCCAGTGTTGACTTGGAACTGCCCGTTCTTGCCCTCTGTATCAATAAGATGAAGAACCCGATCTTTTACTGACTTCATACTCAAACGCTCGCAGTGAAGCCGCAGACGCTTCACTTCGCTGTTGAGCATATCAATCCACCGGCTTGCAAACTCTGGGTCGCGATCAAGAACTGCAGCTAATTCTTTTGCGGGGACCTTGATCACCGTCGTATCCGTAATGGCTAATGCGTCGCAGTGGTATTTGGATACCTTAAGACTTGCCTCGCTGACAAAGCCCAGTCGAGTTCTCTGAAGTACTACTGGCTCTCCCTGAAGTCCCGTTCGCTCTAGCGTTACCTCACCACTGACCACAAAGAACATCCAGTGCGGTCGCTCTCCTGTGAGAAATAGCTTTTTATGCTTCTTGTAATAGGCCCCTTCACAAAGTGGGTGCATTTGCTTAGGGAGAAGCGCAATTAACGATGGTGGTAAGTGGATGCTTTTCATATGACCAAAATCATACGCGTATTGGCGGAACCGCTTAACAATTGGATTGACTAATAAGGAGGTCTCGTAAAAGTGGATCTGGTTGTTGTTGTCACTAATTTAATGAATAAGGAATTGAAAATGAAAACCGTTAAGAAAATTGCAATAAGTGTCGCCACCGTTATTGGCCTTGGCTTGGCAGTAGTAACTGTTTACGCTCAGCAGGGTCCTTTTGGAAGTGGCATGGGGCAAGGCATGATGCGCGGAGGAATGGCGCAGGGACAAATGGCAGGACAAAATTCCGACATGAAAGTCATGCGAGAGTTAATGACTCCAGCTGAAAGGCTTGCAATGATGGACAAGATGATGGACGCCAAAACTCCAGAAGAGCGTCAAGCCATCATGACAGCGAACCACACTGAGATGGAAAAACGTGCCAAGGAGAAGGGTATTACTTTGCCGGCTGGACATGGCCCGCACATGATGTGGGGCAGAAACTGCGGATAAAAAAACTGTATTTGTAAAACCATCTGGTGGTGGTTTTACTTCTCAATCAAAGGAGCTTCTATGTCAGTCAATCAAATTCAAATCCACGTTGAAAACATCAAATGTGGAGGTTGCGAAAAGTCAATCGTTAAAGGCCTAAGTGCAATTGAGGGCTTGTCAAATATCGTGATCGACCGGGATCAACAGTTAGTCAACGTCACAGCGGATCAATCACTGCGTGAAGCCATTGCTGCAAAGCTGAAGTCTATGGGCTATCCAGAATATGGAAGTGTCAGTGGACTTGATTCGGGACTGGCCAATGCAAAGTCATTTGTGAGCTGTGCCATTGGCCGAGTTTCCTAATTTATAGCGTGTCTGGGGTAGCCTCTTCTTTCATGGGGCACGTGTTCATACCAATCAAGGTATAGGCGCCACAAAAGCTAAACACGCCCGTGGCTAAAACAATAACGCCTAGCCAACCCCAAGGCCCAATGAGCCCTGTAGCTGCTAATGTAATCAGGGCAAGGCCTGCAACGATACGCAATACGCGGTCAATACCGCCAACGTTTTTTTTCATGATGAATTTCCTTTAGTGATTGAAGTAAATGGGTAGATAAATTACGTTTGAGAAGGATTAAATGCATCCCGTGGTTGTCTCCTGTGTAATCAAAGTGCGTTTAGTGGGATCTTTACGTAAGAGACTCCGTTAGCCTCTTTGGGAGGTAATTCGCCAGCACGAATATTGATCTGCACAGCAGGCAAGATCAAGACGGGCATTTCAAGAGTCGCATCGCGCTTGGTGCGCATCTCTACAAATTGAGTCTCTGTGATGCCATCATGCACGTGGATATTTTTTGCACGTTGCTCTGAAACAGAAGTCTCGAAAGCTATCTCGCGACCATTTGGTGGATAGTCATGGCACATGAAAAGCCGTGTCTCAGCAGGTAAGCTCAAAATCTTGCGCGTGGATGCGTACAGGCTGCGAGCATCTCCGCCTGGAAAGTCGCAACGTGCGGTTCCCACATCCGGCATAAACATGGTGTCACCCACAAAAACGGCGTCACCAAATTGGTAAGCCACGCAGGCTGGGGTATGGCCAGGCACAAATAAAACTTTTCCAACTAAGTCGCCAACTTTGAATTCTTCATCACTTGCAAGTAGCTGGTCGAATTGCGAGCCGTCTTGCTTGAACCCTTCCTCTAAATTGAAGATGCCTTTGAAGACCTTCTGCACTTGTGTGATGTGGTCGCCAATGGCAATCTTTCCGCCTAAATGCTTTTTGAGATAGGGGGCCGCACTGAGGTGGTCCGCATGCGCGTGGGTTTCAAGAATCCACGCCACTTGGAGTTGGTGCGCTTTGACGTACTCGACCACTTTTTCGGCAGATGTCGTGGTGGTTCTTCCC
>CANBZB010000164.1 GCA_947373745.1 Burkholderiales bacterium
GGTCAAGCGCACTTTGGCAACTTTACGCAAGGCTGAGTTTGGTTTTTTTGGCGTCGTGGTGTAGACACGCGTACAAACGCCGCGGCGTTGTGGCGAGTTCTGCATCGCTGGGCTCTTGGACTTGATCGTTTCGACCTCGCGACCCTGACGCACCAATTGATTAATGGTTGGCATTGAAAAACGTCCCTAAACGTTTGAATAAAAGAAAACGGTCACTCCATCGCTGAAGCGACCGAAAAGCCTTCTAGTGTATCAGGATCAGCCGAGCGTGGCAAACACACCGAAAACGGTGAACTTTTAGGCTACTTCACCCAAAGTCGCAGTGCGTCCCAGGCGCGTCCTAACCAGCCAGCTTGTTCGACCGCTTCTAAAACGACCAAAGGCACATCGACCCACGGCTGCTGGTCCAAGGTGACCTTCAGAGCGCCGACCGTCTGCCCGCGCAGAAAAGGCGCGACCAAGGGCTCAGGTCTTGCCACCTGGGTTTGCACACGGCTGATTGCTCCCGCAGGAATAGCCACCACGATGGGCTGAAAACGTCCCAACTTGGCAGTATTGGATTGCCCCTTCCAAACCAAAGGACTGACCACGGGCTGAGAAGCGTCGAATAATTTAACAACCTCATAAGCGGTATAGCCCCAGTTCAGCAGCTTTTGCGATTCAGCAGCCCGCGCGTTTTCGCTAGAGGCACCGAGCACGATCGACAACAAGCGCCGCGAACCCACACCAGGCGCATCGCGCTTGGCCGTAGCAATGAGGCAAAAACCTGCGGCATCGGTGTGCCCGGTTTTTAATCCGTCGACGCTAGGGTCGCGAAACAACAGCAAATTGCGGTTATTTTGATTGGCCGCTGGCGTGCCCGGATAGCGGTACTGCTTGATGGCGTAATAGCCCACGAACTCAGGAAAGTCTTGCATCAAGCGGGTAGCCAAAATGCTCAGGTCTTTGGCGGTGGTGATGTGGCCCGGAACCGTCAAACCTTCTGGGTTTTTGTAGCCCGTGTTTTTCATACCCAGCGTTTGGGCCTGGGCATTCATCATCTCCACAAAATGCTCAACAGTACCGCCTACGCCCTCTGCCAACACGATGGTTGCATCGTTGCCGGACTGGACAATCATGCCTTTGATCAAGTCCAGCACAGGCACTTGCATCTTGGGATCGATAAACATGCGCGAGCCTTGCATCTTCCAAGCGCGCTCACTCACAGGCATGGTTTGCTCCAGCGTGATTTTTTTGGCTTTGAGCGCTTGGAACACCAAGTACGCAGACATCAACTTGGTCAATGAGGCAGGCTCAACCGGTTGATCCGCATTCGATTGCGCCAGCACTTGTTGCGCAGTGACATCCACCAGCAAATAAGCATGTGCCGCAATCTCTGGGGCTTGTGGGGCCAAAGGGATTGCTTGAACTTGCGCTTGTGCAAAAGAACACATCAACAGCACAGCACAGAAGCCGCAGCGGGCAATCCAAGAACTCAAAGTGGGCATAGCTATCTTTTTAAACAATGGCTTGAAACGGGGTTGGGGCGCACAGACTTCATTCGTGCGTCAAGGCGATCACTTTGGCGCGCTGAGTAGTTGCGCAGCGGTTTGACTTTGCTTAAGCATTCAAATGCCTTACGACCAAGCTTTTCAAGAGTGGTAATTGTCCATGAAAGAAATGCCCGCCTCCTGGAACCACTGTGACCGGCAAACTTTGTGGGCGCGCCCAATCCATAACTGACGCCAGCGACACCGTGTCGTCTTGCTCACCATGCACAACCAAAGTTTTGTCGTGCAGTGACGCAGGCACATCGGCCACCGCCAAGCGCTCAGTGGCAGTGCCTACAAAAACAATTTTCTCGATGTCGCGTTTATCCCAGAGTGAGTGGATGGCATGGCTTGCGACAAACGACCCGAAAGAAAACCCTGCAATCGCCAACGCACCAGTGGGCGCCACTTGCTCCACAACTGATAAGAAGTCCCGCGCCTCACCGGCGCCCGCATCATGCACACCCTCAGATGCACCAACCCCACGAAAATTAAACCGCGCCACCGTCCAACCGCACTGTACAAATGCCCGCGCCAAGGTTTGCACGACTTTGTTGTCCATCGTTCCACCAAAAAGCGGATGGGGATGGGCGACCACCGCAACACCGCGCGCAGCGCCCTCGGGTTGGTCCAACAGGCCTTCCATGGCGCCGGCTTCGCCACGCCAAGTGATGCGCTGGGTTTGCGAATTCATCGGCCAACATCGGGGGCCAAGCGCAAGCGCTCCACCACTTGGCCGTTTTTCAAATGGCTGTTGACGATCTCGTCGATATCGGCATGGTCGACAAAGGTGTACCAAACACCTTCTGGGTACACCACAGCGACGGGGCCGCCTGCGCAACGGTCTAAACAGCCCGCCTTGTTGACCCGCACGCCCCCAGCGCCCGCAAGACCAGCGGTCTTGACTTGCGTTTTGCAATGGGCAAAGGCCTCTTGCGCGCCTTGGTCGGCGCAACAAGACTCGCCCGATTCACGTTGGTTCAGGCAGAAAAAAATATGGTGTTTGTAATAAGCGTTTTGTGTCATGGGGCCATTCTAAATTTCATGTACATCGTCATGGCTTGAAGCTGTTAAACGCGAGATCGCATACAACAAAACGGTGTAAGGCCACAGCCATCCGAGCCACTGCACCAATCCATTGAAGCGAATAAACCGACCCTGCTCCCAGGTCTGCAGGGTTTGCGCAAAGTATGCGCTCTCAGGCGACTGGTTCAAGACGCTTTGTTGAACCAGCAGTGCCAGCAATAAAAACACCCAACATGTGCGGGCAGACAGCATCACGAAAAAAAAGCTCAACACGCAACCGCAGACCAAGCCCCACACCACAGGAACATCCAACCAACTCCATGCATGGCTAGGGCCGTAGCTCAGCGCTGCCGACAAGGCGCTCACACCGAGCCCAAAAGCCAGCACCACCAGCATATAAAACAGCCGTTGTCCGAATTGCCGAATCACACCAAAACCAAGCAGGCAAGGAATCAAAAAACCAAGCACTACGCACAACAACTCTGCGCCGGGCAACAAAGGCTCGAGCTCAAACGAGCGCATGGGTATCCATTGCTCGAAGGCGGTTCCGTCTAATGTGTAGGTCAACGCGTCTTCGACGCGCTCCCACACTTGGCCCAAGCCAAGAGGTACCGCCACAGGAAACAAAAGCGCCAGCGGCCAGACCGCCATCAAGACCAAAGCGAAATGCGCATCGCGTACAAACCAACGTTTACGAAACTGGCTCCACCGATACAGCAAACCCATGTGCTCCATGCCACTTGACAGACATGCACCTAACCAAGCACCCAGCACATTGAGTAAAAAATCTACCAAGGAAGGCACGCGGGAGGGCAAATAGCTTTGAACACCCTCCATCAACAGCGAGACCACGCCCGCGGCACAGGTACTCAACACAATGGCGCTGCGCCCCCAGCCCATGCGCATCGCGCTCAGGCCCCACAAAAATCCAAGCGGGGCGTAACCTAAAACATTGGACGTGACATCAAAGCCGGTCCAGTACTTCGGCCACGGCGCGCTTAAAAACTCCCAAGTAAAAATACCTTGGTCGCGCCATTGGTCAAACGGATAAAGGCTGGCGTAGACGATGAGCGCCAGATAAATATGCGACATCGGCCAAGCAGAAGTTTGTCGCATAGAAGCTCGGGCTTAGAAAGGCTTGACCACCACCAAAATCACGGTGAAGGTCAGCAACACCACAGGCAACTCGTTGAACCATCGGAACCAGACATGGCTGCGCTGGTTGGCGTGGGCCTCGAACTTGCGCAGCATGGCACCACACATATGGTGGTAGCCAATCGCCAACACCACCAAGGTGAGTTTGGCGTGCATCCAGCCATTGCCCTCGCCTTGACCAATGCCATAGACCAGCCACAGCACCAAGCCCAACACCAAAGCGGGAATCATTAGCAAGGTGGTGAAACGCATCAATTTGCGCGCCATCAACAGCAAGCGCTGCTCTTCTGATACGGACTCCGGCGGCACCATGGCCAGATTGACAAAAATGCGCGGCAGATAAAACAAGCCGGCGAACCAGCTGGCCACAAAAATAATATGAAACGATTTAATCCAAAGCATTTTGGGAGTTTAGCCGCGTCGCACAGCTCACCATTTATGGGAAAGTAGCGCTACCCAAGGTTTAAGCCAAATGTTGGGCGAAAAACTCTAGCGTGCGTTCACGCGCCAAGTCAGCGGACAC
>CANBZB010000165.1 GCA_947373745.1 Burkholderiales bacterium
GCGAATTTCACGAATCATGTATTTCTCGTTGAGCAAGCCTTCGATGATGGCCGCGCGTGTCGCTGGCGTACCCAGACCTTTGTCTTGCATGGCTTCGCGCTGGTCGTCGTCTTCCACGTTCTTGCCAGCGGTTTGCATGGCGGTCAACAGCGTGGCCTCGGTGTAGCGCGCTGGCGGTTTGGTTTTGAGGCCTTTGGGCTCAGCTGTTTCGGCCTTAGGCGTTTCGCCCGCATTGACCTTGACCAACACTTTGCCGGACTCTTTGTCCTCTTCTTCGTCGACTTCTTTGCCGTAGATCGCTTGCCAACCGGGTTCTACCAACACCTTGCCGCTGGATTTGAAGTGGTTGTCGCCTACTTGGCTCACGCGTGTGGTGTCCATATATTTAGCCGGTGGATAAAACACCGCCATAAAACGGCGCACCACAAAGTCGTAGAGTTTTTGTTCTGCGTCTGAGAGGCCGCTAGGTGCTTGCAACGTCGGGATGATGGCAAAGTGGTCACTCACCTTGGCGTTGTTAAACACTTTGGGGCTAGGCTTGATGTAAGCCTGCTCGATAGCGGTTTTGGCGAAAGGTGCCAAATGCTTCATCGGGCTTTTGGCCAGCATTTCCATCGTGTCCTTGACGGTTTGCAAATAGTCTTCTGGCAAATGCTGCGAATCGGTACGCGGATAGGTCAGCGCTTTGTGCCGCTCGTACAAGCTTTGCGCCAGCGAGAGCGTGGTTTTGGCGGAGAAGCCAAAACGGCTGTTGGCTTCTTTTTGCAAAGTGGTTAGGTCAAACAAGCCGTTGCTGCTTTCGCTGCGTGGCTTGCTTTCTTCCGTGACGGTGGCGGCTTTGCCGCGCACGGCGTCAGCGACGGCTTGCGCTTCTTGCAAACTCCAGACGCGGTCTTCTTTTTTCTCTTTGTCGTCTGCGTCTTTTTTATGCTGCGGGTTAAACCATTTGGCGGGGTAGGTGCCAGCGGCTGCGGCGAACTCGGCATGGATCTCCCAGAAATCGCGGCTGACAAATTTACGGATTTGCTCTTCGCGTTCGACCACCACGCTCAAGGTCGGCGTTTGCACGCGACCCACGGTCGTCAAGAAGAAACCGCCCTCGCGGGAGTTAAATGCGGTTAAGGCGCGGGTGCCGTTGATGCCCACCAGCCAATCGGCTTCAGAGCGGCTTCGCGCCGCGTCGGCCAAGCCTTGCATTTGTTGTTGCGTACGCAGGCTGTCAAAGCCGTTGCGGATGGCGTCTGGCGTCATCGACTGCAGCCAAAGGCGCTTGACGGGCTTGTCCAGCGCCTTTTTGCCGCCAGCATATTGCTCAATTAACCGAAAGATCAATTCACCTTCACGGCCTGCGTCGCAGGCGTTGATCAAGGCGGTGACGTCTTTGCGCTTGGCGAGTTTGACCACGGCATTCAGACGGCTCTTGGTTTTCTCAACAGGCTTGAGGTCGAAGTAAGGCGGGATGACGGGCAAATGCGCAAAGCTCCATTTGCCGCGTTTGACGTCAAACTCTTCGGGGGCTTGGATTTCCACCAAATGGCCGACCGCGCTGGAGACGACGTAAGAATCGTTCTCAAAATGGTCGTCATGCTTTTCGAACTTACCCGCCACAGGGGTGAGTGCGCGCACGATGTCTTGCGCGACCGAAGGCTTTTCGGCGATCACCAGGGTTTTACTCATTTTGACTTCCTTAGAAAACAGACCACTACAATGCGCCTCTCGCGCGTGCGCACGCGCGCACGCACATGCGTACGTATTTAAGTTAACAGAAAAAATCCCAGTGCCAAAAAAACCACTTTCGCCGATCTCGGGCCGCCGTATTCAAACCCGACGTTCAGGCGTGCATGGTAAGGGGGTCTTTGCGCTCACTGACTTTGCACAGGGCGAGACCATCATTGAGTATGTGGGCGAGATCATCTCTTGGAAAGAAGCGCTGCGTCGCCATCCCCACGACCCGCAGGACCCCAACCACACCTTTTACTTCCATATCGACGACAAGCATGTGATTGACGCGCTCTATGGAGGCAACTCCTCGCGCTGGATCAACCACTCCTGCAAACCCAATTGCGAACCGGACGAGCGTGATGGGCGTATCTTTATTACCGCACGCCGCAATATTCTGGCGGGCGAAGAGTTGAGCTACGACTACGGTCTGGTGATCGATGCCCCCATGACCGAGGAGCTCCAAGCCGAATACCCCTGTTGGTGTGGTGCCAAAAAATGCCGTGGCACCTTGTTGTCTTCTTCGTCCGTCAAGCCTGGGAAAGAAAAGCTCGGCAAAGATAAGCCAAGTAAAGAGAAGTCAGGCAAAGACAAGAAGAAAAAGAACAAGCACTAGGCTTTGATGGCAAAAATAGCGACAAACATCGACAAGCGTTGACTGGTAACTGAGCACCATGATCTGGCCCGCAGAAGACATTTGGCAATCCTGTGTGCCCCTCCTACCCGCATTGACGGTGGAGGTTTTGAAAGAGGTGGACTCCACCAACTCCGAGCTGATGCGCCGTGCCCGAGCGGGGCAAACCGACCCCGTATTGCTGATCGCTGAATCGCAGACAGCAGGGCGTGGCCGTCTGGGTCGCCAATGGCATGCGCAAGCAGGCGATGCATTGACTTTTTCTTTAGGGCTCATGCTGCATCCAGCCGATTGGTCTGGACTTTCTTTGGCAGTGGGGCTTTCGGTCGTTGAAAGCCTAGATTCACAAGACGCCTTGGGACTTGGATTGAAGTGGCCCAATGACGTGTGGGTGTCTCGTCAACCAAAGCAGTGGGCTAAATTGGCCGGCATTTTGATTGAAACCGCCGTTACGCAGAAGGAAGACCGTTATTGCGTGATCGGGGTCGGTGTCAATATCTCTAAGCCCAATGCGCAAGACTTGTCCATCCCCGCCATAGGCCTGCGCGAGCTCTTAGACACAGCATCAGCCCCCCAGGCCTTGGCACGCATTGCAAAACCTTTGCTGGCTGCGGTATTGGCTTTCGAGTCAAAGGGCTTCGCGCCCTTGCAGACGGCCTTCCAGCAAAGAGACGTATTGCGTGACATGCCCGTCACTTTGAGCGATGGTCGCCAAGGCATTGCACGGGGCGTTGACAATACGGGCGTGTTGCGTGTGGAGACACCGCAAGGCACGCAATTGGTCAATAGCGCAGAAGTGCGTGTGCGGCCATCCATAGAGGAGTCCCCATGAGCTCAAAAAACGTCTGGCGCAATCTGGCCTTTTTGTTAGTGCTTGCCAATCTTCTGTTTTGGTTATGGAGCCAAGGCTTTATGCGCCAAATGGGGATGGGGCCTAAGTCTGTACAAGAGCCCCACAGGCTAAAAGACCAAGTTGAACCGCAGGCCTTGACCCTCCAAGGCGCCGCATCCCAAGATTCAAAGTAAGGCCCTAACTATGTCACTCCAACTCTATTTCGCACCTGGCGCTTGTTCTTTTGTGCCGCATTGCCTGCTCGAACTCAGTGGTGCAACGTTCGAACCCAAAATGGTCAAGTTGCACAAAGGCGAGCAATACGAAGCCGCTTACCAAGCTATCAACCCGCGTGGACAAGTACCTGTCTTGGTCGATGGCGACCAAGCCGTCACCCAAATCGTAGCGATCACGCTCTACTTAGATGAGAAATTCCCACAATGCGGCTTTCTGCCTGCATCAGGCATGGCCCGCGCCAAAGCGCTGGAGACCTTGGCTTGGATGAACAACTCTGTGCACCCCACGTTCACCCATGTGTTCTTGCCGCAAAAATTCAGCCCCGACGCGGGCGTGCAGGCCGATATCAAAGCCAATGCGATAAAAGCCTACAAAGCGCTTATGGGTGAATTGCAGAACTTGGTGGCCCAAGCCACACAAGCCGGTCATCCATGGCTGGGTGGTGCCCATATCGGAGCCTTAGACGCTTATGCCTTGACCTTAGCGCGTTGGGGAACGATTGCGGGTGTTGGTCCGCAAGACTTTCCAGCGTTGTGGGACTATGTTGAGAAAGTGGCAGCGAACGAGACGATTGCCAAAGTCATTGCACGGGAACGCCTGCAACTCAATCTGATGGCGGGCAGCTAATTCAATCCCAAATAGATTCGCCGAATCCGATCGTCTTGCGCCAAATCTTTGGCGTATCCGGTCTGCGCTACGTGGCCATGCTCCAGCACATACACGCGATC
>CANBZB010000166.1 GCA_947373745.1 Burkholderiales bacterium
TGAGCCCAGTGCCGCAAAAGGTGTTGGATGGTGTGACTACTGCGGTTAAGGTGCAAGAATCTAAGGGTTCAGCGGCTGATTTGACTTGGCCTGCTTTGTTGCGCCGCTTGGATCGGTTGAATCCTGGATACGACGCTTGATAGGTTTACCGAGAGGATTTGATGCCTAAATTTTTATTAGCTGTTGTCATAGCATTTGGCACTTTATTTATAAATACAAGCCCAAGCTTTGCACAAGATGCAGAAATGGGTTTGACGAAGTTAAGTAAACAAGATGAGGCCAAGTATCGCCAAATTGTGGATACCCCTATCGATCAGAGCTTACTGAATTCAACAAAAATTGATTTGTTTATAAAAAAAGAGGTCGCTGCAATTATGCTGGGCGATCAAATATTTCGTGAAAACAATTTAATTGAGTGGTCAAAAATTGATACGACTGCAAAGATGTCTTTGCGGAATCTTTACTCCAACATGGGCAGACATGAAGACGCGGTACGAATTGGCCAGGAGTTATTGAAAGAGCAGATCCCAGAAATGCGTTTTGGGGCAACTAAAGCTAGAAATTATTGCTATTTGGCGCATGACTACATGCTTATCAATGATCTTCCAAAGGCCAATGAATATTTATTGCTTGCAGAGAATGAAATCAAATCCATGCGCAATAACAATCTTAGAGGGTCTGATTTGCAAGCATGGTATGTGAGAGCTGAGTCAGAATATTTTCTCTATAAATCTATTTATTTGATGAAGGTGGGAAAGTGGGAGGAGAGCTTAGTCGTTTCAAAATTAGCTATTGATAAGGCTAAGGACACCCTAGGATTGCTATATCTTTTTAAGGATGAGAAAAGAAAGCACGCTGCCCAGCAAACTGCTGCACAAGTGATGGGCAATATAGTTAGTCAGCAGGTTCAGATGGGGCAATTGATATCTGCGGAATGGTCTCTGAGAGACGCTTTTAAATTAGCTAAAGCTAATGGATTTAATGAGAACCATATGTTCTTGTTTGATGTTTTGTCTGCTGATTTATTAAATGGAAAAGGCCAATTTCAATCGTCGATTGATTACGTGGCCCGCGCTCAAAACTCACACGTCAATCAAGGTTATGTGAAATCTAATCATCGCTGGATGCGAACCAAATCATTAGAGCTAACTGCATTGGCTGGCCTGGATCAATGGGATAGAGCATTCAAAGTTTTGCAAGAGTCATACGAGGTTACAAAGGGAACACTCTTCGAGCCTAAAAATACCATCAACGGCATACTAATTGGTCTGATACAAATAAAAAATAACCGTATCGATGACGCTATAGAAGTGTTGTCTAAGACCTATGCGAAAGATGACGCCACCTACGGTCCCAAACATTACTTCACTGCCATCAGCCAAGGCTTGCTCGGCGTGGCTTATTGGAAGAGAGGCGACTTAGTCAAAGCCCGCACCGAGTTGGAGGCCGCTAGAACCATCATCAACTCTCCTGAGTCCTTATCGGGCGATTTTTCTGAAAGCGCCATCCAGCGTAAAACAAACCGCTTCATCTTTGAGAGCTACATGCAAATGTTGGCGCAAACGGCGCAAAACAACGCCCAAGATGCTGAGACACTTTTCTTGCTCTCTGACCAAGTCAATTCCTCCTCTGTGCAGCAAGCCTTGTCTGAAGCAGCGGTGCGCTCAGGTGTGAATATTCCTGGCTTGTCGGAAGTGATTCGCAAAGAGCAGGATGCCAAGAACGAAATGGCTACCTTGGTGACTTACATCGCTAATCAGAACTCGCAACAAGACACCAAACAAAACCCCCAAGTGGTTGAGCAAATGCGCAAGCGCTTGTTTGAGTTGGAGGGCCTTCGTAAGGGATACAAGGCGGCTATCCAAAAAGGCTATCCCGAATATTTCCAGTTAATCCAACCTAAAGCCCCTAGTACTCAAGAAATTGCCAAGCTCTTGGCGGAAGATGAAGTATTCGTCTCTATCTTGCCCATGGCCGGTGAGACCTATGTTTGGGGTATCGATCACAAAGGTCAGACCAAGTTCCATCGCTCAGATTGGAGCGAGCAAAAGACCAATACAACTGTGGACGCTTTAAGAAAGACGCTTGATGTTGCGGGCTTAGGCAAACGCATGCCTAAGTTTGACTACCAAGGCGCACACGCTATCTACAAAGCTTTCTTTGAACCCTTGGGTCAACTTACCCAGGGCAAAAAGCATATGGTGGTGTCCACCTCTAGTGCTTTGGCAAAACTGCCCTTTGCCGTTTTGCAGACCCAAGCCTTCAACGGTGCCAACCCAGTGGACGCGCCTTGGCTAGTCAAGAGCATGGCGGTGAGCCATGTGCCTACTGCCAGTGGCTGGATGTCCTTGAAGCGCTTTGGCAAAGTACCGCACAGCGTGGAGCCCATGGTGGCGTGGGGAGATCCACTGTTTGACGGTAAAGCGGTACAAAAAATGGCAGAAGCCGCCAAATCGGATAAGCCCAGTAGTACCCAAGTAGCTTTGGCTGAGCCAGTAACGACTGTGCGTTCAGTCCTCAATACGCGCAGTGCCGCAAGCCTAGAGGTCAGTGACGCAGATGCCTATCTCACCTACAGCAAGATTCCTCCGCTACCCGAGACAAGAGACGAAGTTGAGGAGTTGGCCAAAATCTTAGGTGCTGACGCGAAGAGTGACCTCTACCTTGGAGCGAACGCTACCCGCGCATCGGTTCTCAAGAGCAGTACCAGCGGTCAGTTACTTAAAAAGCAAGTGGTTGTCTTTGCAACCCACGGTCTGTTGGCTGGCGACTTGCCCAATTTAAGCCAACCCGCATTGGCGATGGCGGCAACGGCTAACCCTGCTGACTCCCCATTACTCACCCTAGAAGACGTCTTGAGCCTCAAACTCAATGCAGACTGGGTGGTCTTATCTGCATGCAACACCGCAGGCGCAGACGGTAGAGCGGAAGAGGCGATGAGCGGATTGGCCAGAGGCTTTTTCTTTGCAGGAAGCAGAAGCTTGCTAGTGACGCACTGGTCAGTGGAATCTGAGAGTGCGATGCAACTAACAACCACTGCTTTTGCCAGTTACAAAAAAGACACCACGATGCGTCGCTCTGAAGCCCTACGCCAATCGATGCTGGCTGTCATGAAGAGCCCAGCATTTGGACATCCAGCTTTCTGGGCGCCTTATGCGTTGGTGGGAGAGGGTGGACGATAAAAAACCCCGCATCTTGCGAAGCGGGGTTTTGCTTGAAGCGCGAATCAGCGTTTAGTGGTTATCCGTCAACTGCTCCAAAATCGCTGGATTCTCAAGCGTTGAGGTGTCTTGCGTAATGGCTTCGTTCTTTGCCAAACTGCGCAATAAGCGACGCATGATTTTTCCGGAGCGGGTCTTGGGTAGGTTGTCACCAAAACGGATGTCTTTGGGTTTGGCGATGGGGCCAATTTCTTTGCCCACATGGTCGCGCAAGATTTTGGCGATTTGTTTGGCTTCGTCACCAGTGGGGCGAGGGCGCTTCAACACTACGAAGGCGCAAATCGCTTCACCGGTGGTGTCATCAGGACGTCCCACTACAGCGGCTTCAGCTACCAACTCGGTACAACTGACCAAAGCAGATTCAATTTCCATCGTGCCCATGCGGTGGCCAGAGACGTTGAGCACATCGTCGATACGACCTGTGATGGTGAAGTAGCCTGTGTGTTCGTCGCGAATGGCGCCGTCACCTGCCAAATAATATTTGCCTTTGAATTCTTCGGGGTAGTAGCTTTTCTTGAAACGCTCGGGATCGCCCCAGATCGTGCGAATCATGGAGGGCCATGGTTTTTTCACAACCAAGATACCGCCTTGTCCGTTCGGCATGTCATTGCCAGCTTCGTCGACGATAGCAGCTTGAATACCCGGGAAGGGTAAGGTGCATGAGCCAGGCACCATGGGCGTCACACCTGGTAGCGGCGTGATCATATGGCCACCTGTTTCGGTTTGCCAGAAGGTGTCCACGATGGGGCAGCGGCTACCGCCCACATGTTTGTAATACCACTCCCAAGCAGCTGGGTTGATAGGCTCGCCAACGGAGCCAAGCAAACGCAAACTCGAGAGGTTGTAGCTCTTAGGATGCACAGCATCGTTGGCTTCAGCTGCTTTGATAAG
>CANBZB010000167.1 GCA_947373745.1 Burkholderiales bacterium
CGGCATTGCCCAAGCCCAGCAAACCATCAAGATTGCCAACATCGTTGAACTCTCAGGCCCAGGTACAACCGCTGGGACTTTGTTCAAAAACGGCGTCGAGTTAGCGGTCAAAGAAATCAACGATGCTGGTGGCATCTTGGGTAAGAAGATCGAGAGCACAACGGTTGATACACAAACCAACCCCGGAGTTGCTAAAGGTTTAACGCAAAAGGCTGTCGATGATGGCGTTCTGGCAATTTTTGGCCCTGTCTATTCGGGTTCCATCATGGTTTCCATGGCGGAGAGCAAGCGTGGTGAAGTACCTAACTTTACGGGTGGTGAAGCCGCAGCAATCACCCAACAAGGTAACCCTTATGTGTTTCGCACGGCATTTGGTCAGAGCAGCTCATTTCCTAAGTTAGCCAAGTACATCAACACCAAGGCCAAAACTTTGGCCGTGATTTATGTGAACAACGACTTTGGAAAAGGCGGACGTGACACCTTGACCAAACTATTGGCGGGTGGTCCTACGCAAATCGTGGCCGACATTTCCACGGACGCTGGTCAAGTAGATTTTTCTGCAGCTGTATTGAAAGCCAAGCAAAGCAATGCAGAAGCGATCTTTGCTTATACCAACGAAGAAGAGTCAGCCCGTTTATTGCGTGAGTTGAAGAAGCAAGGATGGACCAAGCCTGTGATTGGTGAGACCACCCTGACGGGGCAAAAAGTGATCGAGTTGGCTGGCGATGCAGCCAATGGTGCGGTGGCCCACGTGGGATTAACTGTGGATGCGCCTATCCCAGAGATGTTGAAATTCAAAGCCAAGTACTACCAAGCTTACGGCAGTATTTCTGACCACAACGGCATCAAGGGGTACACCGGTGTTTACATCTTGAAAGCCGCGATTGAAAAAGTCGGCAAGATCGACCGCAAAGCAGTGGCACAAGCTCTGCACGGCATCTCGATCAGCGCCAAGAAAAATCCTGGTGTGATCATGGACGTTTCATTCGATGCCAATGGTGATTTAGACCGCGAGAGTTTTTTGGTGGAAGTGAAAAACGGCCGCCAAGTGGTGGTTGCTACTTTGCCTGCCTTGTCTAAAAAATAAACCATCTACATGACCGACTTTTTACAACTCTTTTTCAGTGGTCTGGCCACTGGCAGTATTTACGCATTGGCCGCCCTAGGTTTTACCTTGCTGTGGCAAGCCTCTGGGACGATTAATTTCGCCCAAGGCGAGTTTGTGATGTTGCCAGCATTCATGATGATTGGATGCTTGACAGCTGGTATGCCACTCTTAGTGAGTTTCTGTGTGAGTTGTATTTTGTCGGTCGTAGTCTTGGGTTGGTTGTTCAAGCGTGGCTTGGTTGATCCTCTCTTCAAATACGGAATGATGCCGATCGTTGTGGCGACCATTGGTTTGTCAATCGCCATGCGAAACGGTGTGCGTGCTGGTTTTAGTGCGGAGACGCAGCCTTTCCCCAACTTGTTTCCAGATGCGGTTTACAACGTTGCGGGAGTCGTGGTGTCGGGCACTGATGTAGGCACCTTTGTGTTTGCTATGGCCTTGGTCTTGGTCACACAAGCATTTTTAGCAAAAACGGTGACGGGTCGCGCGATGCAAGCTGTGGCCCAAAACACCGAAAGTGCTTCGGTGTTGGGTATTAACGTGCCCCGCATGATTTTTTATACCTTTGCGATCAACGCATTGCTCGCTGCAGCAGCGGCTATTTTGGTGACGCCTACGTACCTAGCGAAATTCGATATGGGTGCATCCCTTGGAAACAAGGCATTCTTTGCGGCCATCATCGGTGGCTTTAACAACTCACGTGGTGCGTTGTTAGGCGGTTTGATTGTGGGTGTATGTGAGAACTTGGCGGCCGCCTACATTTCACCCGCTTACAAAGATGCGGTTGCCTTGATTATTTTTATGGTGGTGATCTTGTTCAAGCCACAAGGCTTGCTAGGTAATAAAGTGGAGCGAAAGGTATGAGAAAAATCGCACTGCTTTCCACCTTGGTGGGTTTGTTGGCCTTGGTGTTTCTTCCCACAACGTTGAAGAACCACGGTATTTATCTATTCACCTATTGGCTGATTTATGTGATCGCAGCCATGGGTTTGAATTTAACGGTGGGCTATGCCGGACAGAAATCTCTGGGCCACGCGGCATTCTTTGGAATCGGTGCCTACACCGTCGCCATCATGCTCAAGGCAGGTTTGAGTTTTTGGTTAGGTCTGCCTATGGCAGCCTTGGGATGTTTTGTGGTGGGATTGGCTTTGGGCTTTCCTGCATTGCGTGTGCAAACCATTTACTTGGCATTTGCAACACTTGGCTTTAATACGGCGATTTGGTTGGTAATGCGCAACGAGGAATGGTTAACTGGCGGCACATTTGGTATCAACAATATTGCGCGCCCCGAAGCGTTCGGCATCAGTTTTGATGGCAACTTGGCTTATTACTATTTGGTGTTAGGTGTCACATTGTTCCTCGCGCTTTTGTTGCTGGGTTTATTGCGTTCGCCTTGGGGCAAGGCCTTCACGGCACTTCGCGATAACCCCATTCGTGCCGAGAGTCTGGGTATCGATATCCGTAGCTACACCTTGTTGAGTTTTGCAATTGGAGCTGCCTACGCGGGTATAGCGGGTGCTTTGTTCGCATCATTGGTGCAGTTCATTGACCCCGCGCCTTTTAATGTGGAAGCTTCCATCATGATGTACTTGATGGTGGTAGTGGGCGGACCGGGCTATTTCTTTGGCCCTATGTTGGGCGCTGCGGTGGGTGTGATCTTGCCCGAGTGGTTACGTTTCGCGCAAGCTTGGTATTTGTTTGTATTTGGCACTGCCGTAGTGGTTTTGATGATTTGGCTCCCCGACGGTTTGTTGAGTATTCCAGACCGTATTCGTGCCAAACGCCAATCGCGTGAAGCTTCTGCATTGCGTGCTGCTGCGGGCAAGCCACAAGGGGTGAAAGTATGACTTTGACTAACAACCCACCTGTGTTGAAGGTAACCGGTTTGAAAAAAGCCTATGGTGCCATTCAAGCGGTTGGTGGCGTTTCTTTTGAAGTGCGCCCTGGAGAAATCTTTGGTGTCATTGGGCCTAATGGTTCTGGCAAAACAACTTTGTTCAACAGCATGTTGGGGCAGATCACACCAGACGAAGGCAAGATCGAACTCAATGGCCAAGATGTGACTACCTTAGGTCCCTTAGAACTTAATCGCTTAGGCGTAGGCCGCACCTTCCAGACTTTGCAAGTGTTTGGCAAGATGACAGTGCGCGATAACTTGATCGTTGCTGCGCAAGAACACCAAGGCAGTTTGTTAAGCCGGATGTTTGCGCCTGGCGATTCTGGTTTGGGTCCCAAAGCTGATGCTTTGATTGCGCAATTTCACATCAGCCACGTGGCGGATAAAAAAGCCGGTGAGTTGAGTTATGGGCAGCAAAAGCTAGTCGATATCGCTATGGCGTTTATGAGCGACCCTGATTTGGTGTTGTTAGATGAGCCATGCGCAGGTGTGAATCCTGCCTTGGTTGGCGGAATTTCTAAGTTATTAAAAGAACTCAACCAGTCTCGCAAAGGTAGCTTTGTGGTGATCGAACACAACATGGACTTTGTGATGGAACTATGCCACCGCATCATGGTGATGGTGGAGGGCAAGGTGCTAGCCATTGGTACGCCAGCTGAAATACGCGCGAATAAGCAAGTGCTCGACGCCTACTTAGGAAATTGAGATGACCACACCATGCATTGAATTCAAAGATGTCGTCGCGGGTTACAAGGATTTCATGATCCTCAACGACTTGTCATTTAGCGTACCAACAGGTTCGATCACTTTATTGATTGGACCCAATGGGGCGGGTAAGTCGACAGTGCTCAAAACTTTGTTTGGTTTGCTCACGCCCAAGCAAGGACATGTGTACCTTAATGGAGAAGCTATTACAGGTGCCAGTCAAAAAGCTTTGCTAGCCAAGGGCATTGCCTTTGTACCGCAAGGACGTAACTTGTTTGGCCAACTCTCGGTATATGAAAACCTAGAGCTCGGTGGTATCACGATCGGAATGAAAACAACGCACGAGCGCATTCCTGAAGTGTTGGAGTTTTTTCCGCGTGTGAA
>CANBZB010000168.1 GCA_947373745.1 Burkholderiales bacterium
TGGCCTAAATTGGTGTGGGTGATCGATTCACGTAACGAAAAAAATCCTGTGCCGATCGGCACCTTTCCTGCGCCACCTTACGATGCATTTGCAAAGCGTGGTGGCCGCTTCGGTGCGCACAACTTGCACGAGAACCTGCCCATTCCCACGTCGTTCTGCTCGGACACACTCATCATTGGTTCTTTCTTCAATGCGGGTGTCCGCGTTTACGACACGACAGATCCTTACCAAGTGCAAGAAGTGGCTTACTTCGTGCCAGGTGCACCCAAACTTTCTCCTGCTGGTGCTATTCAACTCAACGACGTGTTTGTCGATGAGCGACGCATCGTCTACACCATGGACCGATTCACGGGTGGTTTGTACATCTTAGAAATGAACGTTTAAAACGAGATGACGTTTCGTGACGCGTTGGCTGGAAAAATCCCTATCAGCCTGGTCACAGGTTTTTTAGGAAGCGGCAAGACCACGCTGATCGCGCGTTTGCTGCGCCACCCTGGCATGAACCGCGCGGCAGTCATCATCAACGAAGTCGGTGAAATTGGCATTGACCACGACTTGGTGGCCAACGTCACCGAGAACATGTCTTTGTTGGCAAACGGTTGTATTTGCTGTTCTGTGCGCACAGACTTGCAAGACAGTTTGCGTGAGTTGTTCAACCAACGCAGGGCAGGGCAAATTCCAGAATTTGACCGCGTCATCATTGAGACTACAGGTTTGGCGGACCCAGCACCCGTGGTGCAAACATTACTCAGCGACACGCTGATCAACCACCAGTTTAGATTGGATGGCTTGGTCACTTTGGTCGATGCATTTCATGGTTTGGATTTGATGCAACGCCAACCAGAAGCCATCAAACAAATAGCCATGGCGGACCGCATCTTCATCACCAAGATTGACTTGGCTACGGATGAGGTTTTACAAACATTACGCGACGCTCTTACTGCGCTCAACCCACGTGCAGATCAAATCGATGTGTTGAATGGCGATATCGATCCCGCTTTATTGACAGGGCTAGGTTTGCACAGCGCTGTTGGAAGTCGTGATGCGCTGCGTTTCTTAGGCGAAGAAATCGAATCTCAATCTTCAAATCCAAGTGCAGAAGGCCGCTATTTGGGTGCCACTCCATCGCGCCATGATGCAGCCATTCGAACTTTATCTATGAGGTTTGCAAAGCCATTTGTATGGAGCGGTTTTTCTGCGGCGTTAGAACTTCTCACAACTTTGCGTGGCCCTGATATGTTGCGTGTCAAAGGCATCGTGAACGTAGAAGGCAAGCCTGTGGTGGTGCAGGGCGTTCAACATATATTTAGCCCGCCGATTGAATTAGACAAATGGCCAAGTGCTGACCGTGATTCGCGTCTGGTGTTTATCACGCGCAATATGGAATCTGACGCGATTCGGAATTTAATGAGCGCTGTGACTTCGTTGTAATTGGTGCCTCCGACAGGAATCGAACCTGTATCTAGCGCTTAGGAGGCACTCGTTCTATCCATTGAACTACGGCGGCACGAAGTGGCATTGTAAAGTTACCCATGCTGAATCACAAAAACTCGTCGCCAAACAGGAGAACTGCCATGGGTATCTGGATTGAATTAGGCGTTTTTGCATTGGTCTTTGTATTTGCTGCCCATCAGTGGCATGATTTGAAAAAAGAAAAGCAAAAGCGCGAATTAGACAAAGCAAGAAAGGACGACCAATGACCGGAAGCGAACGTGATGTGTTGATGCGCTTTTTGCGTACGTTGATTCAAACCCAGCCGCGTGTCTACGACGACATGGCGGCGAAACTGATTGCGGAGTCTGTCAGTCACCAGCCCTATGCGACTTATTTATTGGTCCAGCGGGTGCTCCTATTGGAGGCGGCTCAACAACCTACCAACCCAGCAAGCGAGGCATTTACAGAATTTCTGAGGCCTGATGCCACTGCTTGGGCGGGTAGCGCGTCGCAAGCCACAACTGATTTTTCTGAGCTGCCACCATCACCCAGACGTTTGTCTATGGTCGAGCTAGGGCTTAAAGCAATGGAGCATCATTCCAAAATTATTTGGGGCGTGATATTTGCTGCGTTCGCTGTTGTTTTGTTAATTCGGTAAACGACTAACAAAAGCTAAATTTATTTACTCAACATCCGCATTGCTTCTTCCAAGCCTTTGAGCGTCATGGGGTACATGCGGTTGCTCACGAGTTGCTGGATGATGCTGATACTTTGGCGATACTGCCAAACGCCTTGCGGCTCAGGGTTGATCCACGCAAATTTGGGGAAGGCGTGGGTCAGGCGTTGTAGCCATTCGGCCCCGGGTTCTTCGTTGTTGTATTCCACGCTGCCACCGGGTTGCACGATTTCATAAGGGCTCATGGTGGCGTCGCCGATAAAGATGAGCTTATAGTCTTTGTTGTATTTGCGAATGATGTCCCAGGTGTCAAACTTCTCAGCAAAACGACGACGGTTGTTTCGCCACATAAAGTCGTATACGCAGTTGTGGAAGTAATAAAACTCTAAGTGCTTGAATTCGGCTTTGACGGCCGAGAACATTTCTTCGACGCGGGCCACGTGTTCGTCCATCGTGCCACCTACATCCATGAGCAACAAGACTTTGACGTTGTTATGCCGTTCTGGAATCATCTTGATGTCCAGATAACCTGCGTTGGCGGCCGTGGCGCGGATGGTGTCTGGCAAATCTAATTCATCGGCCGAACCTTCGCGCGCAAAACGGCGCAAACGGCGCAAGGCAACTTTGATGTTGCGGGTGCCTAGCTCTTGTGTGTCGTCGTAATCTTGGTAAGCGCGCTGGTCCCATACTTTGACTGCGCTTTTGTTGCCGCCTTTGCCGCCGATGCGAATGCCTTGTGGGTTGTATCCACCATTGCCAAATGGCGATGTGCCACCGGTACCAATCCATTTATTACCACCTTGGTGGCGTTCTTTTTGTTCTTCTAGGCGTTTTTTCAAAGTCTCCATCAACTCGTCCCAGCCCATTTTTTCGATGGCGGCTTTTTGTTCAGGGCTGAGTTCGTTTTGTAAAAGTTTTTCTAACCAGCTGTTGGGGACTTCTTTGGTGAAGTCGCCGAGCATTTCCACACCTTTGAAATAGGAGCCAAAGGCACGGTCAAATTTGTCAAAGTGTTTTTCGTCTTTAATGAGGGTGATGCGACTTAAGAAATAGAAGTCGTCCATGCTGCAAGAGTCGCTTCCAGGCCCCACCACTTGCGCTTGCAAGGCTTCAAGCAGGGTGAGGTATTCCTTCACTGAAACCGGTAACTTGGCTTCGCGCAAGGTGTAGAAGAAGTCGATCAGCATTTTTCTTTGAGTCTGAAAAGTCGTCGTGTCTTGAAATTAATCTGCGTCTGGCGTTTGATTCTGGCGGTCTCTGATGTAGCGAGCTGCTTGCAAGCCCATGCCACCTCCTAAACCAACTAACAAGATAGCAACCACGCTACCTGTCCCGTAGCCTTCGGCAAACAGATTGAGGCCCAAAGCCACGCCAAGACCGTAACCAAGCAATGCGCCGACGACAAAGCCAACGGCATCGGTTAAGCCTTCGAGTAGTGGTCCCATATGAAATTCTTAATTGAGTTTTTCTTAGTCAAGTAACGCGTTATCTGAGTCGGCTTATCGGTTGCGGCTTTGCATAAAGACCAACTTCTCAAACAAAGTCACGTCTTGCTCGTTCTTTAGCAATGCGCCCACCAGCGGCGGAACAGCCACTTTGTCGTCTTGCGTTTGCAAAGCTTCTAATGGAATATCTTCAGCAACCAAGAGTTTGAGCCAATCCAGTAATTCGCTGGTGGAAGGCTTTTTCTTCAGTCCAGGTAGGTTGCGTATGTCGAAGAAAGTCTTCATAGCGACATTGAGCAACTCTTTTTTCAGATTCGGGTAATGCACCGCAACGATTTGGCGCATGGTCTCAGCTTCAGGAAACTTGATGTAGTGGAAGAAGCATCGGCGCAGAAAAGCGTCAGGCAGTTCTTTTTCGTTGTTGGACGTGATGAAGACCAGCGGACGGTTCTTCGCTTTGATGAGTTGGCGCGTCTCGTAGCAATAAAACTCCATGCGGTCGATTTCGCGCAGCAAGTCGTTGGGAAACT
>CANBZB010000169.1 GCA_947373745.1 Burkholderiales bacterium
CGTATCCACCCTAGCCGCAGGACACAAAACCTTGGTGCCCGCCATCATTGCTGAACTCAAAAAGCAAGGCGCTGACGACATCATCGTTTTTGTCGGTGGCGTGATTCCGCGTCAAGACTACGACTTCCTTTACCAAGCTGGTGTCAAAGGTATCTATGGACCGGGCACGCCTATCCCTGTGAGCGCGAGAGATGTGCTGTCGCACATTCAAAAGTCACTTGCGGATTAATGCGCAGCTCTGTGATCACCACTTACAAGTGCGCAACTTTTATCCCTAACTCTTGAACAGCAGTCGCACTTTTGACTTCCTCTGATGCAAATCGACCCTAGCCAACTTTTACAAGCCTTGCGCTACGGTGACCCCGCCGAGCAACGTCGCGCTATGGCCAAGGCGATTACTTTGCTGGAGTCCACCCGCAGCGACCACCGCGTGCTGGCAGATGCTTTGTTAACAGCTGTCCTACCCCATAGCGGCAAGTCGTTTCGCTTAGGTATCAGTGGTGTGCCTGGGGTTGGAAAGTCCACCTTCATTGAAGCTTTAGGCCTTTTCTTGATTAGCAAAGGCCATCGCGTCGCTGTATTGGCGGTCGATCCATCTTCGAGTGTGTCAGGCGGATCCATCTTGGGCGACAAAACCCGCATGGAACATTTGTCAGTCCATCCGCAAGCCTATATCCGTCCCAGTCCAGCCAGTGGCACCTTAGGCGGTGTCGCAGAAAAAACCCGTGAATGTATGTTGGTTTGTGAAGCGGCAGGCTATGACGTGGTGGTTGTGGAAACGGTCGGAGTCGGCCAATCTGAAACCGCAGTGGCCAATATGACCGATATGTTTTGTTTGATGCAACTGCCCAATGCGGGTGACGATTTGCAAGCGATCAAAAAAGGTGTGATGGAGTTGGCCGATTTGGTGGTGATCAACAAAGCCGATATCGATAGCGCTGCGGCCACCCGCGCACAAGCGCAAATCACCAGCGCTTTGCGTTTGCTGGGTTTGCATGGCAACCCCCAGAACCAACACCACGACACCACCTCATGGCACCCACAAGTCGTGCAACTCAGCGCCCTATTGAGCCAGGGCCTAGATGCGTTTTGGAATGCTGCCAGCGAATTTCAAAAACTACAAATTTCCAACGGCCGATTTGCGTCACGCCGACAAAACCAAGCCCTGTCTTGGATGTGGGAGCGTATCGACGCAGGTCTTCAACACAACTTTCATGCGCAACCCCAAGTCCAAGCCCAATTGGCAAAAGTGTGCGAACAAGTCAGCGCGGGGTTTTTGGCCCCGTCCACAGCGGCAAGACAACTGCTGGCAATTGCTGCCAGCCCAACCAAAATTTAGACGGGAGTAAATCAAACCATGCAAGACATCCTTGAACAGCTAGAAGAAAAGCGCGCGGCCGCGCGAATGGGCGGAGGCCAAAAGCGCATCGACGCACAACATGCCAAAGGCAAACTCACTGCGCGCGAGCGTATTGAAGTGCTGTTGGATGAAGGTACCTTCGAAGAATGGGACATGTTCGTAGAACATCGTTGTACGGATTTCGGCATGGCCGATCAAAAAATTCCAGGCGATGGTGTGGTCACGGGCTACGGCATGATCAACGGACGCTTGGTGTTTGTTTACAGCCAAGACTTCACCGTTTACGGCGGCGCTTTGTCTGAAACGCATGCCGAGAAGATTTGCAAAATCATGGACCAAGCCATGAAGGTCGGTGCACCCGTGATCGGGTTGAACGACTCAGGCGGAGCGCGTATTCAAGAAGGTGTGGCGTCGCTGGGTGGATATGCCGATGTTTTCCAACGCAACGTGATGGCCAGCGGTGTGGTGCCGCAAATCAGTTTGATCATGGGTCCGTCTGCCGGTGGTGCGGTGTATTCGCCTGCTTTGACCGACTTCATCTTCATGGTGAAAGACAGCTCTTACATGTTTGTCACGGGCCCCGAAGTCGTCAAGACCGTGACGCACGAAGAAGTCAGCGCCGAAGAACTCGGTGGTGCCATCACCCACACCACCAAAAGCGGTGTCGCCGATATGGCGTTTAACAACGATGTAGAAGCTTTGTTGATGTTGCGTCGGCTCTACAACTACTTGCCAGCGAACAACCGCGAAAAAGCGCCCATACGTAAAAGCGGTGACCCGACCGAGCGCATGGACACCAGCTTAGACACCTTGGTGCCTGAGAACCCCAACAAGCCTTACGACATGAAAGAGTTGATCGTCAAAACCGTAGACGACGGCGATTTCTTTGAATTACAACCCGACTATGCGCAAAACATCTTGATCGGCTTTGCCCGTATGGACGGACAAACCGTCGGCATCGTCGCCAACCAACCTTTGGTCTTGGCAGGGTGCTTAGACATCAAGAGCTCTATCAAGGCCGCGCGCTTTGTGCGTTTTTGTGATGCCTTCAATGTGCCTGTGATCACCTTTGTGGACGTGCCTGGTTTCATGCCCGGTACCAGCCAAGAATACGGCGGCATCATCAAGCATGGTGCCAAGTTGCTCTATGCCTATGCCGAATGCACGGTGCCGAAAATCACGGTGATCACCCGCAAAGCCTATGGCGGTGCCTATGACGTGATGGCTTCCAAACATCTGCGTGGCGACGTCAACTTCGCTTGGCCCAATGCTGAAATTGCAGTGATGGGTGCCAAAGGCGCGGTGGAGATCATCTTCCGCGAAGACAAGGGCGATCCCGCAAAAATCGCCGCCAAAGAAGCCGAATACAAAGCACGCTTCGCCAATCCATTTGTGGCTGGCGCGCGCGGCTTTATCGATGACGTGATCCAACCCCACGAAACCCGCAAGCGCATTTGCCGCTCCTTGGTCATGCTGAAAGACAAAAAGATTGATAACCCATGGCGCAAGCACGGCAATATTCCGTTGTAAGCCTAGGAGAGAAATATGTTTAAAAAAATACTCATCGCAAACCGTGGCGAAATCGCCTGCCGTGTCATGGCCACCGCCCGCAAAATGGGCATTCAGACGGTTGCCGTTTACTCTGAAGCCGACAAAGAGGCGCGCCATGTGGCGATGGCTGATGAAGCCGTTTGCATCGGGCCAGCTGCCTCCCGCGAGTCCTATTTGGTCGCTGACAAAATCATCGCCGCCGCTAAGGAAACGGGTGCCGAGGCAATTCACCCTGGTTATGGATTTTTGAGCGAGAACGCCGAGTTCTCCAAGCGCTGTGAAGAGTCGGGCATTGTTTTTATCGGCCCCAAACACCATTCCATCGCGGCCATGGGCGACAAGATCGCCTCTAAGAAGCTGGCTGAAAAAGCAGGTGTGAATTGCATTCCCGGTGTGAACGATGCCATCGAAACGCCGGAGAAAGCCGTCGAAATCGCCAAAGGCATTGGCTACCCCGTGATGATCAAAGCCAGCGCCGGCGGCGGCGGCAAAGGTTTGCGCGTGGCCTACAACGACAAAGAGGCGCTGGAAGGTTTCACCAGTTGCCGCAACGAAGCACGCAATAGCTTTGGCGACGACCGTGTCTTTATTGAAAAGTTTGTCGAAGAACCGCGCCACATTGAAATCCAATTGATTGGCGACTCGCAAGGCCATGTGCTGTATTTGAACGAGCGCGAGTGTTCTATCCAACGCCGTCATCAAAAAGTGATTGAAGAGGCACCATCGCCTTTTATCAGCGACGCCACCCGCAAAGCCATGGGCGAACAAGCCGTGGCATTGGCCAAGGCGGTGAAATACCAAAGCGCTGGCACGGTCGAGTTTGTGGTCGGCAAAGACCAAAGCTTTTATTTCCTAGAGATGAACACCCGTTTGCAGGTGGAACACCCAGTCACCGAGTGCATCACCGGTTTGGACTTGGTGGAGTGGATGATCCGCATCGCAGCGGGCGAGCCACTCACCCTTAAACAAGAAGATGTACAGCGCAACGGCTGGGCGATCGAGTGCCGTATCAACGCGGAAGACCCTTTCCGTAATTTCTTGCCATCGACGGGACGCCTGGTGCGCTTCCATCCGCCCGAGCCCACGATGTTCCAAGCCAATACTGAGCAATTGCTTGGT
>CANBZB010000170.1 GCA_947373745.1 Burkholderiales bacterium
CAAGATCTGAGCAAGACTTAAAGGCTATGGGGGCAGTTGAGAGTTGGCAAGATTCAATGCCATTTGCGTAAGTATGTGTTTAGAAAGATTGAGCATCAACTGCTCAGATGTTTTAGTCCAAGTTAACCAATACAAGTTGTTGAGTTCGATTCCCCCTTGCAGAATCGAAAACAGGAGATGTAGATGGCCATGGAATACATGCACGATGAGCTATTGCACCAGCTCAAGGCGTACGGTGCTACGGAAGCACAGATTGATGCGTGACGTGAACAATGGCACGCTGCAGTCGAAAGTGCTGGCGATCCATTGCCGTGTCCAAAGAGCTTTTATGAAGATCAACCCACGGGTCGTCGTCAGTCGCTACCAGCTGAGCCCAAGCGTGCAAAGTCAAAGTGCGCTGTATGTAGGACATACTTTGAGTACCCAGATGAAGACTGAGTCGAGCCTAAGGTAGCTAGATATAAACCACATGCAAATTGAGCACCTCGCCTTGCTAAGTGAGTCCGTCAATCTTCACACTGTGCCTGACGTGGAACGTCGCCTTGCTGTGTGTCTCCATTGGACATTTTTGACTCACGTTCTTCCTGAGTCACCTAATTTTCAACTTCTAGAAAGTTATGCGCGAGAGTGCGGGCTGGTAGAAATTGCAACGATTTTTTCGGAGCAATTTCTCGCTTCAAGTAAAGAAGGAAAGGCCAGCATGCTCTTTTCTGAATTCGCAGACATTCTTCCAAGAGATCGTGCGGCGCTTGAATACATTAACAGCATGACAGGCACAAAGCAATTTTCGATTCCGTAACGGCAGCCGCCAAGACATGCCGATCATTCACATCAGGAAGCGATAAGCAAGGCTCAATAAGTCTCCAGCCTTCTTCGGGCACTTCCCAGTCAGGACATGCGTCATGCATCGAATCTCGTCGAGTATGAAAGTCAGCCTCTGCTCTCTTTTTGTTTTTTGCCAGATTTCAAACCCATTCGTCATCAATCGCTTTAGACCATTTCGCCGCATAAATTCCTGTTGCCGCGACTTCCATCAGCGCATCGGAAATGGCAACCGAATACAAAACGTTCGCGTCAAGAAGTACGGTGTATCGGTTGTTTCCAGCCATGATTTGCGCTTTTCAATATTCGAGGCCTAGCTCACGTGCGTTGTCGGCCTTCTTGTCGAGGGCTTCTTGTTGTTTTGCGCGCATGGCTTTCGCGTAGTCCATCAAGTCTGCAAACCTGATGCGACGGTGCGTGCCAACCATACGGTGTATCAATCTGCCAGCTTCGATCTCTTTGATGACAAATGGTCGAGAGACATTCAAGAAGTTGGCGGCTTCAACCGTGCTCAGCTCCTGCTTTTCAGGAACAAGCATGATCGGTTGGTGACGAGCCATTAGTCCGAGCGTTTGACCAAGCACACGCAAAATTTGCGGTGGAACTTGGACACTGGGGCTTGAGCCGTCATCACTTTCAATGGTGATGGTCGCTGCACGTGAGTGATCAAGGCAAGCCATGATCATTCGTTCCGCCGTCTTCACCATTTCTGTTTCGCTATCGTTTAAGGGTGGCGGGACAAGTCTGTCCCTGTCGATGGTTGTGCTCATAGTGCTCTCTTGTGGTGTTCTGTTTTACTGTGTTTCATAATTTACGTAGACACGCCGCTACTGTAATCTCATAAGTGAAACAAACGCAACAAGTGAAGCAAATGACCTGCCAATGGTGTTGCTTTTAAATTCTGCTTAGTTACACCGAACCCACCCAATTCTCAACAGCCAACGCTGGAATACGTTCAAATTCGCGAACGTTATTGGTCACCAAAACCAATCCTTCACTTCTCGCGTGGGCCGCAATGTGTAAATCATTCACGCCAATAACTTGACCGCTTTTTTCCAATACAGAGCGGATAGAACCATAGTGTTGTGAGGCTTTTTCTGTGTATGGCAACACTTCCAGTCGACTGGCGAACTCCTCAATGACCTCTAGGTTTTGAGCGGCCCTCTCGCTCTTTTCTGCGCCATGGTGCAACTCTGACAACGTGATGGCCGATATGGCCATGCGGGACGCATTTTGGTTAAAAGTCTCCAGCACTTCGATTGGGCGACGCTTCATCACATAGATGACGATGTTGGTGTCTAGTAAGTACTTGATCATTCAAATGACTCACGCTCGCCTTGGCCCTGCGACGCACGCTCTGTCATGAAGTCATCGCTTACAGCGGGCCCATTTAAAAAGAAGGTGTCCCATGACTGGGTGGCAGGCGCAATGACACGCTCGACGCCTCTGGCGCGAACCAACACCTTTTTTACGCCCTCAGGCAGGCGCATATCTGAGGGAATTCGAACGGCTTGCGAGCGGTTGTTTGTAAAGACAGTAGAAATTGACATGACGCATTCCTTGTATATAGCAAAGACATATAGCAATCGTAACAATTGTCTGAGAATAAGGCAAGTCCCCTTACTTAAATGAGTAGAAACGGTTTTAGCGGTACGAAGAGACTAAACCCTGTCAGAAGTTATCGCCTAAGTATCTATCCCTGACTTAAAAGACATAGCCCGGCACTTATTAATAGAATATTTTTACTGCTTAAATTCCGATATTTGCGTAATAATATTCCGTAATTTACGAACATAAATTCCGATATTTACGGTATTATTCGGGCGTGCCCTCAACCCCCCTTTACCCGCGGCGACTCGAATCGCGTATCGCAGAAGCCATGGCCGACACGCCGGTGGTTCTGTTGGCGGGACCTCGTCAGGCCGGCAAAACGACGCTTGTTCGCCAAATGTCTGGTGCAGGCATGCGCTATTTGACCCTCGATGATGAACTGACGCTGATGTCTGCGCGAGATGATCCTGTGGGCATGATCCGTAGCTTAGATCAAGCTGTCATAGATGAAATCCAGCGTGCGCCGCAATTGTTGCTAGCCATCAAGAAAAGCGTGGACGAAGACAGACGGCCAGGGCGCTTCTTATTGACTGGTTCAGCTAATTTGATGGCTGTGCCCAAAGTGGCAGATTCCTTGGCGGGACGCATGGAGACCTTGTTGCTTCTGCCTTTGTCCCAGGGTGAAATTGAAGGACAGACAGCGAACTGGCTCGATAGGGTGTTCGCGGGGCAGATCCCAAAGTCAAAAACACTAGCCAATGGGAACAATTTGGTAGAAAGGGTGCTGAAGGGCGGGTATCCAGAAGTCATTGCCAGGGCCACCGCTCGACGCCGAAATACATGGGCTCGCCAGTACATCGATGCGATCATTCAACGCGACGTGCGCGATATTTCCGGCATCGAAAAACTGGATCAGTTGCCCCGTTTTTTGCGTGCTCTGGCGCAGACTGCTGGCCAGATGTGCAACTACACGCAACTGGGCGGCCAGGTTGGCTTGGACAGCAAAACGACCTCCAAATACATCAGCGTTTTTGAGCAGATGTACCTTCTCAAACGTGTAGACGTTTGGGCCCGCAACCGACTCAATCGGGTTGTCAAAACACCCAAGTTGCAGTTTATTGATTCTGGTCTGCTCGCAACCTTGCTGGAATTGACCTCGGACGAAGTACAACAGAACAGAACCCGGTTTGGTAACGTGTTGGAAACGTTTGTTTTTAGCGAACTGCTCAAGGCGACAACAACGGCAGAAAACGAATATGCCTTGATGTACTACCGTGATGCTGACAAAGTCGAGGTTGATGTAGTCATCGAAAACGCCGCCGAACAGCTTGTTGGTGTGGAAGTTAAAGCCACTGCCACGGTCAAAGAAAGTGACCTTCGTGGGTTGAGAAAGTTATCCACTTTGGCGGGTGCCAAATTCAAAATGGGCGTTTTGCTTTACGACGGTGACGAGACGATGCCGTTGGGCGACAACATCTGGGCTGCGCCGCTTTCAACCTTGTGGGGCAAGTAGCTGCGTGTGACAGATCAAGGGCTAAGTCGCTAGCCCCCTTGAATCCCCCGAAGTTAAACTGCTCATTTCGACACAAAACGAATGACTTCCATCCC
>CANBZB010000171.1 GCA_947373745.1 Burkholderiales bacterium
ATTCCCAAAAACCTCCACACCGATTTGCTTGACGGCGTTATTCAAGTCGATGCAGAAGTCGCGCGTGAATTTGGCAGACGTAGTGCCAAAGAAGAAGGTTTGCTGGTCGGCATTTCCTCTGGCGCCACATTGGCGGCCATTTCACAAAAACTGGCAGATATTCCACATGGGGCCAAAGTGCTGGGCTTTAACTACGACACGGGTGAGCGTTATCTTTCAGTGGAAGGTTATCTGCCTGCTTGATGCATCTTGCGGGCATGTACGCAAAAGTTTTTCTTTCGCTAAGCCACTCTGAACACGCGCGTGTCTGAATAAAAACTTAATCCCTCGTTATCTGGCCACCACCCTGGAATGCCCAACACTGGTAATGGCACATAGGGCTTGGTGGCCAAGTAGTCTGGTTGCAAATTATTGGCTAACCAACTGTCTAATACTTGGTCATCTTTTGCATCGATATCTGATGCAATCCGAAACACATGCGCCGTGATGGATTTATAGGGCGTAACTAGCTTCTCTAGCAAAGCATGCCCAAAGACAACAGCATGCGCACTTTGCCACGCATCGCGTAACTCACCAAAGAGTTTTGGCCAATCACGCACTTGTAGAGCGTGCCATAAGTCATCTGAAGCTTGCAACAACAAAACGTTTTCATCAAACAAGGTTAGCGCATCACGCAAAGGTCCACGCGTGGCACTGACGCCCTGGGAAGCGATTTCCTGCGCCTGCAAAAAATTTAAACGTAACTTTGTCTGTGGAAATCGTAACCAACACAAGGCATTGAAAAAGTCATGCAAGTTGTCCCGAGTAGGAACGCGCTTATGCAAAGAAATATACGCCTCATAAGCAATGTCGTTTGGCAGTTCGCTCTGAGAAACAAATTCCACCGCACGCCCAGAGCCAAGTGTGAGGGTGTCACTGGCTCGGGCGACTTGAAGAGAATTTAAAGACGCAAAAATACTTGCACGCTCGCTTACATGCCCATAAGCCAGCAAGCCAAGTTCCCGCCATCCAGCAAACCAAGGCTGGTCCCAATCAATACGCTCTAAACCAAACGCCAAGGCAAAGTCTCACCATTGCGAAGCGGCTTTAATTGCGCATCGCCAAACGCAAAACTCTCAGGCGGCATCCAATTCTCTCTGCGCAAAGTAACCGTACCCGTATTACGCGGCAAGCCATAAAAATCTGCCCCATGGAAACTCGCAAAACCTTCAAGCTTATCCAAAGCGTTCACTTGATCAAACGCCTCCGCATACATAGGCATGGCCGCATGCGCGGTGTAGCAACCTGCACATCCACTGGCGTGCTCTTTTAAATGCGCAGGATGCGGCGCACTGTCTGTGCCTAAAAAGAATTGAGGCAAACCACTGGTAGCAGCCTTTACCAATGCTTGGCGATGCGTCTCGCGCTTCAACACGGGTAAGCAATAAAAGTGCGGGCGAACACCACCCGTAAAAATAGCATTACGGTTATAGAGCAAGTGGTGTGCGGTAATCGTGGCGCCCGTATGCGTTGCACAACTCTCAACATACTGCGCCGCCTCTTTGGTCGTGATGTGCTCAAACACGATGTTGAGTTCAGGAAAGTCTTTGCGCAAGGGAATAAGCTGCGTGTCAATAAACACCGCTTCACGGTCGAACAAATCGATGTCTTGTGAAGTGACTTCTCCATGCACCAGTAACAACATACCGACCTTTTGCATGGCTTCTAGCGTTTTGTAGATATGGCGCATATTCGTCACGCCTGCGTCGCTATTAGTCGTCGCGCCTGCCGGATACAACTTAGCGGCGACTACACCGGCCTCTTTGGCGCGGTAGATTTCCTTTGGTGCTAAGTTGTCGGTTAAATAAAGCGTCATCAACGGCTCGAAATTCAGGCCTTTGGGAATTGCAGTTTGTATGCGTGCTTTATAAGCTAGCGCCAGCTCCGTAGAAGTGACTGGCGGCTTGAGATTGGGCATGACGATGGCGCGGCCAAATTCGGCAGCAGTGTGCGGCACCACCGTTTTTAAAACCTCGCCATCGCGCAAATGCACGTGCCAATCGTCTGGGCGGGTGATTGTTATTTCATTCATTGGGAAATGCCGTATCAATGCTGCAAGATTTTGTTCAAAAACTCTTTGGTGCGCGGTTGGCGATTTTCTGGATGGTTAAAGAACTCAACTTTGGTGCAGTCTTCCAAAATCTTGCCGCCAACGTCCATAAAAATCACGCGGCTTCCGACCTTGCGGGCGAATCCCATCTCATGCGTGACGCACATCATGGTCATGCCTTCGTTGGCGAGATCAACCATGACGTCTAGCACTTCACCGACCATTTCTGGGTCTAAGGCAGACGTGGGTTCGTCAAACAACATGACGATAGGGTCCATGCTCAATGCGCGCGCAATGGCGACGCGTTGTTGTTGACCGCCTGAGAGTTGACCTGGAAATTTATCTTTGTGGGCCATCAAACCTACACGGTCCAAGTATTTCAAACCGCGCGCTTTGGCATCATCCATCGTGCGGCCCAACACTTTGATTTGCGCCATGGTGAGGTTTTCAGTCACGGAGAGGTGTGGGAACAACTCAAAGTTTTGAAAGACCATGCCAACACGACAGCGTAATTTGGGTAAGTCAGTACGTGTATCGTGCACTGCCACGCCATCAACAAAGATCTCACCTTGCTGGAAAGGCTCTAGGGCGTTGATGGTTTTGATGAGTGTGGATTTTCCTGAGCCCGAAGGGCCGCAGATCACCACGACTTCACCCTTTTGGATGGTGGTGGAGCAGTTGGTCAGCACCTGCACAGGGCCATACCATTTTGAGACGTTTTTTAATTCAATCACATCAATCTCCTGGGCCTTAACGAACAATCGCCATGCGCGATTGCACACGCTTGACGATGGTTGAGAGGCTGAAACAAATCACAAAATACACAATGGCCGCCAAGATGTAGACCTCTTCCACACGGCCGTAAATTTTGCCTGCGGTCACAAAGCCTTTGAGCAAGTCGTATGCGCCAATCGCATAGACCAGCGATGTATCTTGGAACAACACGATAGTTTGGGTCAACAACACCGGAATCATGTTGCGAAACGCTTGCGGCAAGATGATGTAGCGCATGTTTTGGCTATAGGTCAGCCCCAATGCTTGCCCCGCCATCACTTGCGCGCGTGAAATTGATTGAATACCTGCGCGCATGATTTCGCTAAAGAATGCTGCTTCAAACACGATGAATGTGACCAAAGCAGATATTTCAGCGCCAATTGAGCGGCCAATTAAAAACGGCATGAGTAAGAACACCCACAAGATCACCATGACCAACGGGATGGAACGCATACCGTTCACATAAATTTGCGCAGGCCATACTAATAGGCTTCGGCCAGACAAACGCATAAGCGCCAAGATCGTGCCAAACACTATGCCGCCAATCGTGGCGACCACCGTCAACTCAATACTGAACAACAGGCCTTTGAGGACAAACTTGTTAAAGATGCCCCAATCTAGAAATGCAAAATCTAAGGCGCCCACGTTCAGTGCCCCCCGCCGCTTTGACGCGCAACCACCATACCGGGAATTTGCATGCTTTTTTCAACAAGCGCCATCACACGGTTCACCGTAAGTGCGGAAATTGCATAGAGCGCGGTCACGACCAAATAGACTTCAATTCCGCGCGACGTTTCTTCTTGCACCTGCATGGCGTACATGGTGAGTTCTGCAATGGACACCGCAAACGCTACAGAAGAGTTTTTCAGCAAGTTCATCGACTCGCTGGTCAAGGGCGGCCAAATCATGCGAAACGCCATGGGCCAGAGTACGTAGCGGTAGCTTTGGAATGTGGTAAGACCCATCGCCATCGCAGCGTAACGTTGTCCGCGCGGTAATGCTTGGATACCCGCGCGTACTTGTTCGGCAATGCGTGCAGAGGTGAAAAAGCCTAAACCCAACACGACCAAGGCAAACCCGGGCACTTGTTGAAAGGCGGGAAATAC
>CANBZB010000172.1 GCA_947373745.1 Burkholderiales bacterium
AGCTTAGAAAAATGTGATTTAGGCAAGGGCCCTGGTGTCTTCAAAGGTGTTTGGGTAGAGCTGCCGCGCTACTTCGCCGATACAGGCCGCGTGCAAGACCTGGAGTCACGCTTGCTCACCTGCATGCAAGAGTTGCAAGGCTTTGATGCGCAAGAAATCGCCAAAACACCTTTTGGTAGAGGCGAACAAAGTAACGTGACTGCGCTTGCAACTTGGATTGCCGCTGAATCCAAAGGCATGAAGTTAAATCTTCCGCAAGACCATATTGAAGAGCGCAAGATGTACGAAGTTGGCAAGCGACTCTTTTTTATGCGAGGTGGTTCGCACGACTTTGCCTGCGCTACCTGTCATGCACAAGATGACAAACGTATCCGTTTACAAGACTTACCGAATCTCACCAAAAATCCCGGCGCCGGAAATGGTTTTGGAGCTTGGCCGGCATACCGTGTATCCAACGGACAAATGTGGGGCGCACAACTGCGCTTGAATGATTGCTATCGACAACAACGGTTTCCTTATCCGTTATTTGGCAGTGATGCCACGATTGCTTTGGGCGTCTACATGGGCGTGAATGGCAAAGGCGGTGAAACCATCGCGCCTGCAATCAAGCGCTAAGGAATCAAACATATGCAAAACAAATTTATTCTCCCTTTTGCAGCTTTAGTGGCGTGTTTTTTAACCGCTTGCTCAACGCCCCTGCCTTCTAGCGCAGATTTAGATAAGTTGACAAAAGATATTGTTGCCCGCTCATTCCGTGCTGAGGGGCAGGCACAACTCGATCGCGTAAGTCCTGACGAAGACAATCTTTTGTGTTCACAAGCGGACCAATCAGGTGGCACTATGGATGAAAAGCTAGCCGGTGCGATTGAAGTGCGTAACATGCAAACTATCAAACTACCTGCAGACGGAAAATTTTTAGGTGACTTTAAAGAAGGCGAAAAAATTGCCCAAAGCGGTGCTGGTAAAACATGGACTGACAAGGCCGATGCGGCCAACGGCGGCAACTGCTACAACTGCCACCAAATAAGCAAAGAAGAATTGTCATATGGCACTCTTGGCCCAAGTCTGTACAACTACGGCAAGATGCGCGGAGTAGCCAACCTGAATAGTGCAGAATCAAAACCCATTGTTGAATACACATGGGGAAAGATCAACAATCCTCGCGCCTATAACGCTTGCTCAAGCATGCCAAGATTTGGACATAAGGGCGTACTGACAGAAATGCAGATAAAGCATTTAATGGCATTGCTTCTCGATCCCGATTCACCCGTTAACAAATAATCTCAACCAAAGCCGCATCTCTTTTTAGGTTGCGGCTTTTTTATGGCTAATAAATAAGTAGGTACTGATATGAATTTAACCAAACGAGAATTCATGCAAGTTATAGGTGCTGGCAGTGTGGCTGGCCTCAATATGCATGCGTATGCCCAGACTGATGCGGCGACGGCAGCTAATGGTCTCTACAACATTCCAAAATTCGGCCAAGTTTCTTTTTTGCACATGACAGATTGCCATGCGCAGCTAAAGCCCATGTACTTTCGTGAACCCAGTGTGAACTTAGGCATTGGCCATATGAAAGGCAACTTGCCCCATCTGGTGGGTGAGCATTTGTTGAAAACAGCAGGTATACGACCTGGCAGCGCACAAGCCTATGGCATGAGTTACCTCAACTTCGAAACTGCTGCGCGTCGATATGGAAAAGTGGGTGGCTTTGCACATTTAGCAACTTTGGTGAAGCGTCTTCGCGCAAGTCGACCAGGCGCTCTGTTGTTAGACGGCGGTGACACATGGCAAGGCTCAGCTACATCTTTGTGGACGAATGCGCAAGACATGGTCGACGCGTGTAAGTTGTTGGGCGTCGATGTGATGACCGGCCATTGGGAATTCACCTACGGTATGGACCGCGTCAAAGAAATTGTTGAAAAAGACTTTGCCGGAAAAATTGAGTTCGTTGCGCAAAACATCAAAACACAAGACTTTGGCGATCAAGTCTTTAAACCTTATGTCATGCGTGAAATGAACGGCGTACCTTGCGCCATCATCGGCCAAGCGTTTCCGTACACGCCGATTGCTAATCCACGCTATATGGTGGCAGACTGGGCATTTGGCATACAAGATGAAAACATGCAAAAAATGGTGGACGAAGTGCGCGCAAAAGGTGCGCAAGTCGTGGTCCTTCTCTCGCATAACGGAATGGATGTCGACTTGAAGATGGCGAGTCGTGTCAGTGGTATTGACGCCATCATGGGCGGCCATACCCATGACGGCATGCCTGTCGCCACATTGGTAAGCAACAAAGCTGGCAAAACTATTGTTACCAACGCAGGCTCTAACGGAAAGTTCTTAGGCGTTTTAGATTTCGAAGTAAAGAACAAGCGCATCACCGACTACCGCTACAAGCTTTTGCCTATCTTTGCCAATATGTTGCCTGCTGACAGTGAGATGCAAGCATTGATCACCAAAGTGCGCGCACCTTATGAGGCGAAGTTGAATGAGAAGCTGGCAGTCACAGAAGGCACGCTCTATCGCCGTGGCAACTTCAATGGCACAGGTGACCAGTTATTGCTAGATGCTTTGATGGATGTGCAAGGCGCCGATTTAGCGTTCTCACCAGGTTTCCGTTGGGGCACATCTTTGTTGCCTGGACAAGCGATTACACGTGAATGGCTAATGGATATGACAGCAACCACTTATTCATACGCGACCGTCAGCGAGATGACGGGTGAAACCATCAAAACCATTCTGGAAGACGTGTGCGACAACTTGTTCAACCCAGACCCTTACTACCAACAAGGTGGTGATATGGTGCGCGTGGGTGGCTTGGAGTACGTGTGTAGACCGAATGAAAAAATGGGTAACCGTATTGGTGATATGCGTTTGAAGGGCAAGCTGATCGATGCTAATAAAAAATACAAAGTTGCTGGTTGGGCACCCGTAGCGGAAGAAGCTAAGAGCCAGAACCTGAAGCCCGTATGGGAGATTGCAGAACAATGGCTGAGGTCTAGTGGCGGAAAGGTGAGTTCACGCAAACCCAATACACCTAGGTTAGAGGGTGTGTTGCCTAATCCGGGCTATGCTGCCTAATTTCTAGTCGGCTTATTCACACTACAAAGCCCATGTCGCGCTTCCAATACACAAAATCTTGCTAAAGCGCGTGGGGTTAAGTGATGAGCGCACGCAATGCACTCACGCCCACAGGCGGTTCTGATTGAAAGGGAATTGCAAATAGATTTTTCGATAGTCCTGCATGGATCCGTTTCATCTGCTTCACCTCACCTTGTAAGCGTGCACCAAGAAGCGGGTCTTTTGTATGTGCGGCCAAGACAGAGCGGTTCAGCACCCAGGCGTAAGGCTCAATCTTCGCGCGGCGAAGATCTTCTTGCAGTGCTGCTGCTTGAGATACGGGCGTTACTTCAGGCAACGCTACCAATATGATTTTTGTGTAGTCTGCGTCTTGCAACCGCATAAGTGAAGTCACAAGATTAACGGTCGATCCAGTTTGCTTTTCAAATGTACTCATCATCTGGCGGTGATATGCACCCGCTGCATCCATCAACAACAGTGAGTGACCTGTGGGCGCTGTGTCTAGAACTACAAACCCATTTCTAGCTTGCGCAACGATGTGAGAGAACGCGTGGAATGTTGGCTAGGGCATTTCTACCTTGTAGCTCAACTGCTCTAGCAACTGGATCATCTTCAACGCTGCTATGAAACACAGCATTGATGATCAAGCGTTGTTGCGATAACCCCAGTGCTTTTAGCTCGACACTGGTTCTCGCCGCTTCTTTTAATGCGCTAGTTTCTGGCCTAGCAACAAGAACTACAGAAGTGAGAGCAGGATTACTCAACGCCGCCAACGCTTGGTTAAATCTTGCCTCCTGCATCTTGAGTCCAGAGTGGGGTCCTAGGCAGGAAGCGCCCTTGTCGTTGCCCGCAAGAAATCCGCTCCAGGCCTT
>CANBZB010000173.1 GCA_947373745.1 Burkholderiales bacterium
TTGTTGCAACGCGCAGCAAAAGAATTCACACCCATCACCCAAGCATCGAGTCTGGGCGCGGAAGACGTAGTCATCACCCACTTGATTAACAGTTTGCAATTGGGCATTCCAGTGTTCGTTTTGGAAACAGGTGCTCTACACCACGAAACCTTGGCGTTGTTGGAGCGCACACAAGCGCATTCGCAAAGCGATATTCACATTTACCGTCCTGAACACTCCAGCGTGTTGCATTTCATCCGCAAGGAAGGACAAGACGCTATTTTCAAAAGCATGGCGCAGCGTAAAGCCTGCTGCCATATTCGCAAGATGGAACCTTTGTCACGCGCCCTCACAGGTCAACGCGCATGGATCACAGGTTTACGCAAAGAGCAATCCCAAGCCCGTGCCGATGTGCCATTGATCGACACCTCGGAAGAAGCCAAAGGCACTGATGCCCACAACAGCTCTCCCAGTCGCGGGCTCATCAAATTCAACCCACTTGCCAACTGGACGTGGGGCGATGTGTGGCATTACATCGCGATTAACCAGGTGGATTACAACCCACTGCACGACGCCTTTTTCCCCAGCATTGGCTGTGCGCCCTGCACCCGCGCTATTTCTCTAGGAGAAGACTTCCGCGCCGGACGTTGGTGGTGGGAAGAAGAGACCGCCAAAGAATGCGGCCTGCATGTGAAAGAAAGCTAAACCATGAATGCTCTGACAAAACCTGAAATACACGCGCTCAGTAATTCCCACCTTGACGCACTAGAAGAAGAAACCATCTTCATCTTGCGCGAAGTCGCCGCTGTGTTCGAGCGCCCTGCACTTTTATTCTCTGGCGGCAAAGATTCTTTGGTCATGCTCAAGTGCGCTGAAAAAGCATTTGGTATCGGTCGTTTGCCCTACCCACTTTTGATGATCGATACAGGGCATAACTTCCAAGAAGTCACTGATTTCCGCGATCTACGCGCCAAAGAATTAGGCGCCGAATTGATTGTCCGCAGTGTCGAAGACTCGATGAAGCGCGGCACCGTGCGTCTTGCGCATGAAGGTGAAAGTCGCAATGTGCACCAATCCGTCACTTTGCTTGAAGCGATTGAAGAATTTCGCTTCGATGCCTTGATAGGTGGCGCGCGTCGCGACGAAGAAAAAGCCCGTGCCAAAGAGCGCATCTTCAGTCACCGCGACAGCTTTGGCCAATGGCAACCCAAATCACAACGCCCTGAGTTGTGGACACTTTTCAACACACGCTTACAACCTGGCGAACACTTTCGCGTGTTCCCTATTTCAAATTGGACTGAACTGGACGTCTGGCAATACATCGCCAGAGAAAATATTGCTTTGCCATCGATTTACTACACACACAAACGAGAAGTCGTAGACCGTCGCGGCTTGTTGGTGCCTGTCACAGAACTCACACCGCCCAAAGGCGATGAAAAAGTACAAGTGCGTGATGTACGTTTTCGCACGGTTGGCGATATCACTTGCACCTGCCCTGTAGAAAGTTTAGCGGCCACGCCCCAAGACATCGTTTTAGAAACCTTGGCCGCTGATGTGAGCGAGCGCGGTGCCACCCGTATGGACGACAAAACCTCTGACGCATCCATGGAAAAACGCAAGAAAGACGGGTATTTCTAATGAACGCTTCGACACTTACCAACACTAGCAACGCCTTGCGTTTCATCACCTGCGGCTCCGTCGATGACGGCAAAAGCACCTTGATTGGACGATTACTCGTCGACACCAAAGCCGTGTTGCAAGACCATCTAGCTGGCGTGCAACGTGCTGGCGTCACCGATTTGGCATTACTCACCGACGGATTGAGCGCGGAGCGCGAGCAAGGCATCACCATTGACGTGGCTTACCGCTATTTCAGTACCGAAGCGCGCAAGTTCATCATTGGCGATGCGCCGGGCCATGAGCAATACACCCGCAATATGGTCACTGCTGCTTCGAGCGCAGATGCTGCCGTTGTCTTGGTTGACGCGATCAAACTGGATTGGAAAAACCCAGCCCTTGAATTGCTACCGCAAACCCGTCGCCACGCATTGCTGGTCAATCTCTTGCGCGTTCCATCCATTGTGTTTGCCATCAACAAACTCGACGCAGTTGATGATCCAAGCTTGGCATTTGTCAACATCTCCAATGCACTTCGTCAATTTGCAGAGCAAGCGCACATCACAATTACCGCATTGGTTCCCATCTCTGCGCTCAAAGGCTACAACGTAGTGGACGCTGCCGAGCAAGGTTGGTGCGGATACAAAGGCCCCCACTTACTAGATATTTTGGAAGGTTTACCGACCACCCCTGCTGAGGAACATGTGGCTTTCAGCTTTCCTGTGCAATGGGTCGAAAAGTTTCATGACTCCAACGTCACCACGCAAGGCCGTCGTGTGTTTTGGGGTCGTGTAGGAACAGGCACAGTGTCCGTTGGACAAACTGTGACAGTGTTTCCAAGCGGACAATCTGCCGTGGTCGCGCAGGTGCTAAGCGCCACCCGCCAAAGTTTGTCATCGATCAGTGGCCACAGTGCTGGCATCGTGCTCGACAAAGAAGTCGACGTCTCCCGTGGTGACTGGTTACTAACAGGCGACAACACTTTGCAAGCCCAGCGCGAAATTGAAACCACTGTCGCATGGATGGACGATGAGCCGCTGATAGCAGGCCGCGTGTACTGGGCACTGCATGGCCACCGCTGGGTCAAAGCCAAAGTGCAACGTGTCGTGCACCGTTTAAATGTCAACACTTTAGAAGAAGAAAACGCCAGCGAACTGCCGCCAAACGCCATTGGCCATGTCACCCTCGCCTTGCAGCAACCCTTGGTGACGCTACCGTACACACAATCGCGCACTTTAGGCGCATTGGTATTGGTCGACACCGCTAGCCACAAGACCTCGGCAGCCGTATTGGTTCGCTAAGCTCCTTCGGCTGGCAAAACAGTAAAGCTGTTTAAAATATCGATTTTCGACCGCATTCACGCTAAAAAGACTAAATCACCATGACGCACGTTGTCACCGAAGCCTGTATCCAATGCAAATACACCGACTGTGTGGACGTTTGTCCCGTAGATTGCTTTCGCGAAGGTCCTAATTTCTTAACGATAGACCCTGATGAGTGCATCGATTGTGCGGTCTGCATTCCAGAGTGTCCCGTGAACGCCATTTATGCAGAAGAAGACGTTCCTGCAGACCAACAGCATATGACGGCACTCAACGCCGAGTTGTCATTAATCGGCTGGCCCAGCATCACCAAGCGTAAAACGCCTTTGCCAGAAGCTGATGATTGGAAAGATCGCACCGGCAAACTCGCTGAGCTAAAGCGTTAAATCTCTAAGCGCATTTCTACCCATGCGCATGATTGAAACCGACGCCGTCATCATTGGTGCCGGACCTGTTGGCTTATTCCAAGCCTTCCAACTAGGCCTTCAAGATATTCGATGCCACATCGTCGATGCCCTGCCGCATGTTGGCGGTCAATGCCAAGAGCTCTACGCTAATAAACCTATTTACGATATCCCAGGCATTGCCATGTGTTCTGGCGCTGAATTAATCGCCAATCTTCAAACGCAAGCCCAACCTTTTCAACCAACATTGCACTTAGGCCAGCTAGTGACTGCGTGCAAGCCACAAGCGGATGGACGCTTTGCATTAACCACCAATAGTGGTTCCGAATTGCTTAGCAAAACAGTTTTTATTGCTGCGGGTGTGGGTGCCTTTTTGCCTCGTCCTCTGATGGTCGAAGGTGCCTCTGCACTTGAGGGCGCATGCGTGCATTACAGTCTTCCCACGACACAAGACATGTCTGGCAAAGATATTTTGGTGATCGGTCAAGATGAAGCCGCGATCTCTGCGGCGTTGTCGCTTACCCATGCCCACCCATCACCCCGCAGCGTCACTTTGATGCA
>CANBZB010000174.1 GCA_947373745.1 Burkholderiales bacterium
GGCCCCGCGTTTAACTCGATGCTGAAAACGTTGGAAGAGCCACCCGAGTACATGAAGTTTGTTTTGGCGACGACGGACCCCCAAAAAGTACCGGTTACCGTCCTCTCGCGTTGCCTCCAGTTCAATTTGCGCCCGATGGCACCCGAGACCGTCTTGTCGCACTTGGGGCACGTGTTGCAACAAGAAGCTATCGAAGCAGAACCCCAAGCCTTACGACTTATCGCCCGTGCTGCCCGTGGTTCCATGCGCGACGCCTTGAGTTTGACCGACCAAGCTATTGCCTTTGGTGGTGGCCAGTTGAAAGAAGAATCGGTCAAGCACATGTTGGGAAGCGCAGACCGCACCTACGTATTTCAGTTGATTGAAGCACTAGCCAACGGTGACGGCAAATCTGTGGTGGCAATTTCTGAAGCTTTGCGCCTGCATGGTTTGAATTCCGCTTCTACCTTGGAAGACATGTCCAGCGTTTTGCAACGCATGGCGGTTTTGCAAGCCGTTGGCAACACACCAGAAGCTGACACTACCGATCCAGAAGCAGCAGATATTGCGCGTTTGGCAGGCCTCATGCCAGCCGATGAAACGCAACTGCTCTACAGCCTTTGTATCCATGGCAGACAGGAGCTGGGGTTGGCTCCTGATGAATACGCTGCCTTAACCATGGTGCTTTTGCGTTTGCTGGCGTTTAAGCCCAAGTCACTCACTGACGCAGCCAGCGCTAGCCCAATCGCCTCGGCACCGGCTGAAAAAAAAACTTCTGATTTAGTTACGCCTGTTCGCCATACGCAAAGTTCAGACACTGTTGTAGTGCCGGAACCGCAACAACCAGTTGCTGAAGAACAGCCCGCACCAGCGCCCATTACCAGCAAACCATCCCCCAGTTTATATACGCCGCCTTCGGTACCCGCTCCGACCCTCGCTAAAACTTCAGAAGGCGACTTCTGGAACCAGTTAGTCCGCGAAATGGTCGAAGCCCAAGCCATTAATGCTTTGGTGCGTGAGCTGGCTTTGCAATCGCAGTTGATGGCGCGGGACGACAAAAAATGGACATTGCAAGTCGACAAAGACTCACTCAACACACCCAGTAACCGTGAGCGTTTGCAAGCGGCATTGGCGCAATGCGGCCATGACGTTCAATTGACCGTAACCACGGGCACAGTCCTTGACAGCACCGCCAAGCGCTTGACGCAAGAAAATGCCGAGCGTCAGGCGAAAGCCGAGGCCATCATTCTGCAAGATCCGTTCGTGCAATCTTTGATGCGCGACTTTGACGCGAAAATAGTCCCCGGTAGTATCAAGCCGGTTTAAGTTCACAAAAGGAATCACATGTTCAACAAAGGACAACTCTCAGGTCTGATGAAGCAGGCGCAAGCCATGCAAGACAACCTCAAAAAAGCCCAGGAGGAATTGGGCAATATCGAGGTCACCGGCGAATCAGGCTCTGGATTGGTCAAGGTTTTGATGACCTGCAAGCACGACGTCAAGCGCGTCACCATCGATCCCAGCTTGTTGGCTGACGACAAAGACATGATCGAAGACTTGGTCGCTGCCGCTTTCAACGACGCGGTGCGCAAAGCCGCTGAAACCAGCGAAGCCAAGATGAGCAAGCTCACTGCTGGCTTGCCACCTGGCCTAAAACTGCCGTTTTAATGGCCAACACTTCGGTTTTAGAAGGGCTGATCCAGGCGCTTCACCGTTTACCTGGTGTGGGTGTGAAATCCGCCTCGCGCATGGCCTACCACCTGCTGCAACATGACCGTGAAGGTGCCAAGCTGATCGCTGATGCTTTGCAAACTGCGGTAGCTGAAGTGCAGCATTGCGAGCTGTGCAACACCTTCACTACACAACCCATTTGTCTCACCTGTGCCGACACCACGCGTGACAGCAGCCGTCTTTGCGTGGTGGAGAGCCCCGCTGACCAGTCTGCGGTGGAGCGCACCGCAGCCTACAAAGGTTTGTATTTTGTGTTGATGGGACGCATCAGCCCGCTCGACGGCCAAGGCCCCAAAGACATTGGCCTGCAAAAATTGCTGGAGCGCGCCAGCGACGGCGTGGTGAGCGAAGTGATTTTGGCGACCAACTTCACGGCCGAGGGAGAGGCCACCGCCCATGTGTTGGGTGAAGCCTTGAAACGCCGCAATGTGCAGGTCACGCGTCTTGCGCGAGGCGTGCCAGTGGGTAGCGAGTTGGAATATGTTGATCTGGGCACCATCGCCCATGCTTTGGTCGATCGCCGCAAGGCTTGACGACGCCAAAACGCACAACTTAACGCCTAGCCAAGCTCACGTCGTGCTTGTCTTTTCCCGATTTTTTAGAAGCCGTTTTCACATCGCCGTTGTTGCCTTTGGCGGTTTTGCTTGCCTTCGCGCCTTTTTTACGCTTAGCAATCGCCTCAGGCGACAAATCCAATTTGCCGTTGTCTGCCACCCGTGCGGTAACGTCGTCCACGACCCGCATCGTTCTGGGAACCAGCAATGCAGAGCCCGCTTTGATGATCATCTTGCCCTGAATACTGTTAACAGCACGTAAATCGGCCTCGCTCATGCCCACGCGTTTGGCCGCCTCTGCAGGCTTCATATTCGATGGCGCAATCCACGCCGTCCAAGATGCCATGCGTCCAATGCCGGATGACTCGTAATTGCGCTGAAACACCTCGGCCTTGTCCCATGGCAGCAAGATAGATGGCGTGCCAGCTGCGAGCAGCACAGGGCGGCTGGCGGACGGGTTCAACGATTTGAAATCCTCCACACTAATTTCAGCCAATTTGGCGGCAACCATCACGTCCATATCGCGGGGCAAGGGCACACTCTGAAAATACGGGTGGTTGGGAATGCTGTGCAACAACACGTTGTGGGCAGGTGGGTTGCCCACAATATTTTTCATGGCCTGTAGTTTGGGCACGTACATGCGCGTTTCCATTGGCATATTGAGATCGACGTATCCGGTAGGTAAGCCTGCGCGTTGGTTGCGGGCAATCGCTTTGCCCACATTGCCTTCGCCCCAGTTGTAGGCAGCCAAAGCCAAATGCCAATCGCCAAACTGTTTGTGCAACCGCTCTAAATAATCCAAGGCGGCCCGCGTAGAGGCTTGTACGTCACGCCTGTCGTCACGGAACACGTTTTGTTTGAGGTCAAAACTTTTGCCAGTCGCTGGCATGAACTGCCACATACCACTGGCGCGCGCGCTGGAGACGGCTTGCGGGTTGAAGGCGCTCTCAATGAAAGGCAACAAGGCCAACTCAGTGGGCATATTGCGTTGCTCGAGCTCTTCAACAATGTGAAACAGGTACTTGCTAGAACGCTCCCCCATGCGCTGTAAATAGTCTGTCTTGGCGGCATACCACTGGGTGCGATCGACGACGAGGTCGGTTTCTAGGTCGGGCATTTTGTAGCCCTTACGGATGCGTTCCCACAAATCGTTAGGCAAGTCGAGGTTGGCAACCTTGTTGCCAGTCAAACTGGTTTTGCCGATGGGGCTTAAGTCAGCAGGCTTGTCTGGCCCAGCTCCGGAGGCGGTAGAGGTGGGTTGACCCGTTTGGGGTTGCAATGGGGCGCAACCTTGCAGCAAAGCTAAGCCAAAGGCCAGTGTGGTGGCTATCGAAAAGAATCTCATCTGAAGTTGTTTTTCCATTCCCGCAGGGCGGCAAATAGGGTGGTGTCATTGTTCTGCATGTGTGCAGACAGTCCGGCATGTTGGGCCACGGATTGCCGCACGCTTGCAAGGCGGCTTCGGAGAAATGGGTTGATCTTCAACTCAGTTCCCAAATCAGAGGGTAGGGTGGGGAG
>CANBZB010000175.1 GCA_947373745.1 Burkholderiales bacterium
ATGTCCTCTACACCGTAACGGAACTTTACCCAGAACATGTGGTCTTAGACGGCAACCATCCACTGGCTGGAATCGCTATCCGCATTCATATAGAAGTTGCTTCTGTGCGCGAACCTACAGATGAAGAATCTAGCAAAGGCTCTGCGGGAACAGGCTTTTTCAAAATTGAATCCCAGGCGCCTGGTGGTTCGCTGTTGCACTAAGCCTTATTTTTTGCCAGTCGAGCCGTAACCGCCCTCGCCGCGCTCGCTTTTCGCGGCGAATTCTTGCACCACATTGAAATGCGCCTGCACCACAGGCACGATTACCAATTGCGCCAAGCGCTCCATGGGCTCTAAGGTGAATGGAGTTGGACTTCTATTCCAAGCGCTGACCATTAACTGGCCTTGGTAGTCGCTATCGATCAAGCCCACTAAATTACCTAAAACGATGCCGTGTTTGTGGCCCAAGCCAGAACGCGGCAAGATCAGCGCGGCATACGCGGGGTCATCCAAATGGATGGCAATGCCCGTGGGGACCAGTTGCCACGCGTTGGGCTCCAGGATAATGGCCGCGTCCAAACACGCGCGTAAATCGAGGCCGGCGCTACCAGGTGTTGCATACTGAGGGAGTTGATCCGCCATACGGGGATCGAGAATTTTGAGGTCGACTTTCATAGTGGTTCTAAGAGGTGCGTTGATGTGCCATTCTTTGCGCAATTTCATCTACTAACTTGCGCGCCAAAGCCAACTTGTTGGCTTGCGGAACTTCTTGGGTGCCTTTAGCGTCTACCAATAACAATGCATTTTCGTCGGAGCCAAAAGTAGCCGGGCCAATATTGCCAACCAGCAATGGCACTCCTTTTTTCAGGCGCTTGGTTTGGGCGTTTTTTTGTAAATCGTGGCTCTCCGCCGCAAAACCTACGCAAAATAATGCACCGCTTTGCGCCCTCGCCGACTGGGCTACCTCTCCCAAAATGTCTGGGTTTTCTGTGAATTGCAAGTCAGGTGTATTGCCCTGTGCAGTCTTTTTTATTTTTTGCTCGGCGACTTGTGCCACCCGCCAATCGGCAACGGCCGCCGTAGCAACAAAGACAGACGCATCCGCAATATGTGACATCACAGCGCCATGCATCTCTTGCGCTGACCGCACATCTACGCGCTTCACACCGCGTGGTGTGGGTAAATGCACGGGGCCCGCAATCACAGTCACCTCAGCACCCGCCTCGTGCGCGGCGCGGGCAATGGCAAAGCCCATTTTTCCACTAGATAAATTGGTGATGCCGCGCACCGGATCAATCGCTTCATAAGTAGGACCAGCCGTCACCAGCACTGTGCGACCTGCCAGTATTTTGGGTTGAAACGCGGCAATCAGGTCTTGCACGATTTCATCGGGTTCGAGCATGCGTCCATCGCCTGTTTCGCCACAGGCTTGGTCGCCTTGCCCAACATCAAGCACCAGCGCCCCGTCTTGGGTGAGTTGCGCCACATTGCGTTGGGTAGCAGGGTTGAGCCACATTTCGCGGTTCATGGCGGGGGCCAAGATCAGGGGCACTTCGCTCACCGGTCTGGCCAAACACATAAGGCTCAGCAAATCGTCTGCACGGCCATGTAAAAGCTTGGCCATGAAGTCTGCGCTTGCAGGCGCTACCAAAATCGCGTCAGCTTCTCTGCTCAGGTTGATATGCGCCATATTGTTAGGTTCGCGCGCATCCCACTGCGATACATAGACGGGACGGTTGGACAAGGCCTGCATCGTCACCGCTGTGATGAACTGTGCGGCAGATTCGGTCATCACCACTTGCACGCTAGCGCCTTGTTTAATGAGGGCGCGACAGAGCTCGGCGGCCTTGTAACAGGCGATCCCGCCCGTGAGCCCTAAGACGATGTGTTTGTTTTGCAGATCCAACATGGTTCGCAATGTAGCAGAGCGCCTATAATTTCTATTTCCACCTACCGGGAGATCAACCTCCCGATTTGGCATGACTCAATTTGTAATTGTCACCGGCGGCGTGGTGTCCTCACTGGGCAAAGGCATAGCCTCCGCATCTTTAGCCGCGATCCTTGAGTCGCGCGGCCTCTCAGTCACCCTCATCAAGCTCGATCCCTACATCAACGTAGATCCTGGAACCATGTCTCCGTTCCAACACGGCGAAGTGTTTGTGACCGAAGACGGCGCAGAAACCGACCTCGATTTAGGCCACTACGAGCGTTTCATCACAACGCGGATGAAAAGGGCCAACAATTTCACCACTGGCCAGATCTACCAAAGCGTTTTGGAGAAAGAACGGCGCGGCGACTATCTTGGTAAAACCGTCCAAGTCATCCCCCACATCACCAACGAAATCCAAGAATTTATCAAGCGTGGTGCCGGTTACGGAACGCCCGAAGCGGTCGACGTTGCCATCGTAGAAATCGGCGGCACCGTGGGTGACATCGAGTCGCTGCCCTTTTTAGAAGCCGTGCGCCAGATGAGTTTGAAGCTCGGCCCCCACCAAATGGCCTTTGTGCATTTGAGCTATGTGCCTTGGATCGCCGCCGCCGGCGAACTCAAAACCAAGCCCACCCAGCACACCGCCCAAAAGCTGCGTGAAATCGGTATCCAAGCTGACTGTTTGTTATGCCGCGCTGACCGTCCGATTCCCGCCGAAGAAAAAGAAAAAATCAGCTTGTTCTCGAACGTCCCTGAATGGGGCGTCATCTCGATGTGGGACGTCGACACAATTTACAAAGTCCCCCGCATGCTCCACGAGCAAGGGCTTGATCGTTTGATTTGCGAAAAACTCCATATCAACACCCCACCCGCAGATCTCAGCCGCTGGGATGCACTGGTGCACGAAGTCGAACATCCCAAGCAAGAAGTTTCGATCGCCATGGTTGGCAAGTATGTGGATTTGTCAGACAGCTACAAGTCTTTGAATGAAGCCTTGCGCCACGCCGGCATGAAAAACCATGCACGCGTCAATATCCATTACATCGACTCCGAGACCATCACCGCTGACACCGTCTCGCAACTTACTAAGTTTGATGGCGTTTTGGTACCCGGCGGATTTGGCAAGCGTGGCATTGAAGGAAAAATTGCTGCGGCACGCTTTGCCCGCGAGAAAAAATTGCCCTACCTCGGCATATGCCTAGGCATGCAAGTGGCCACCATCGAATATGCACGCCATGTTGCGGGTCTCGAGCACGCGAACAGCACCGAATTCGAACCCGACACGCCTTTTCCTGTCATCGCTTTGATTGACGAATGGAAAGACGCGGATGGCACGATCCAAACCCGCAATGCGCAGTCTGACTTAGGTGGCACCATGCGCTTGGGCGCGCAAAGCTCCGACGTCTCGCAAGGCACCTTGGCACACAAAATTTACGGTGATGTAGTGAGTGAACGCCATCGCCACCGCTACGAAGCGAATGTGCGCTACCTCGACACCCTACGCAAAGCAGGCTTGGTGATTTCTGCACTCACACAACGAGAGCACCTAACCGAGATTGTGGAGTTGCCGCAATCTGTTCACCCATGGTTTATGGGCGTGCAGTTCCACCCAGAGTTCAAATCCACGCCTTGGGATGGGCATCCACTTTTCAACGCTTACATCAAAGCAACGCTCGACCATCAGTCACAACGCACCAATTTGAAAGCCGTCGCATGAGCATGAAGTTATGTGGCTTTGACGCGGGCTTAGAACATCCATTTTTTCTGATCGCGGGCCCTTGTGTGGTGGAGTCTGAACAACTCCAAATGGACACTGCAGGTACTTTGAAAGAAATAACCTC
>CANBZB010000176.1 GCA_947373745.1 Burkholderiales bacterium
GCACCCCAGACGCCACCATAGAGATGCCCCACACCACCTAATATCACCATCATCAGCAACATACCTGACTGGCTCCATTGCATCATTGCTGGGCTCACAAATCCAGATTGGTTTGCCAACAATGCGCCAGCCAAACCGGCCAAAGCACCCGACATGACAAATGCACATAGTTTGTAACGAAAAACTGCATATCCCAACGACTGCATGCGTACTTCGTTCTCACGAATCGCTTGCAACACATGGCCAAAGCGCGCATTCAACACACGCGCAATCAAAACCAAAACAGCGACGCAAGCTAAGAGGGTGACGTAATAAAAATGGGTGTCAGTAGACATATCCAAAAACCCGATGCGCGAGCGCGCTGGTAACGACATGCCATCATCACCACCATAGGCTTTGAATGACACCACTAGGTAGTACATCATTTGCGCAAAAGCCAAAGTGATCATGATGAAGTAAACACCTTGTGTTCTCAAGCTCACCGCACCAATCAAAAAAGCAAATAGGCCTGCCACCACCATCGCAGTGGGCCACGCCACCCATGCATCTACCACTCCCATCTGCGCGAGGATGGCAACGGTATAGGCGCCAACACCCAGAAAGGCAGCATGCCCAAAACTTACCATGCCACCGAATCCCAAAATGAGATTCAAACTGGTAGCAGCTAAAGCAAAAATCAATATGCGAGTCGCTAGTGCAATATAGAACGCCTCACCAACAGCATCGGCTACATAGGGCAATGCCAACAGCGCTAACAACACAAGGCCAGACCAACGCCACTTCAAGCCATGGTCTAAAGACTTAAGCGCTAACGATTTAGCCATGCGTTGGGAACAATCCGCGTGGTTTAAAAAACAATACCGTCGCCATCAAGACATAAATCAAGATCGATGCCACAGCAGGCCCGGCGCTAGATGCTGCCTCGGAGCTCAGCAAAGACTCAAACACCATTGGAACCAAGGTACGTCCGGCTGTGTCTACAAATCCAACTATCAACGCGCCCAAAAAAGCGCCACGGATAGAGCCAATACCACCAATGACAATCACCACAAACGCCAGTATCAAGATACTCTCACCCATACCCACTTGCACAGCCAACAGCGGGCCCAGCATTCCACCTGCCACCGCGCATAGCGCAGCACCAACGCCGAATACAGCTGTGAACAAGCTCTTGACATTGCTGCCCATGGCCATTGCCATGTCTCGGTTGGATGCACCAGCGCGGACTTGCATCCCAACGCGCGTGCGCGTGATGAGCACATACATCAACAAGGCCACTAACAAACCCACACCAATAATGAGCAAGCGGTATGCGGGGTACATCAAACCTGGAAGTATTTCCACAGGCCCATTCAAAGCCTCTGGCGGATTTAAGGTGATGGGCTGCGCGCCCCATATCAAGCGCACAGTTTCATTACACATCAGCAAAATCGCGAAGGTACCCAGCACTTGAGAGAGATGATCGCGCGCGTACAGTCTGCGCAAAATGCTCACCTCCAACAAGATACCAAACACTGCCGCAGCGATAACTCCGCCCGCCAAACCCATCCAGAAAGAACCCGTGGCAGCCGCAACCGACGCAATGCAATAGGCACCCACCATGTAAAGCGAGCCATGCGCTAGGTTAATCATGTCCATGATGCCAAACACAAGCGTAAGGCCTGCAGCCAGCAAGAACAACATCAACCCAAATTGCAAGCCGTTGAGCGATTGCTCTAACAGCAATATCCCATTCATTGGAAATGCTTATAGGCTAGGCATCTTGCAACTGGCGGCATAGGCATCCGCATGTCCCTTGAAAACAGTATTCAAAGTGCGGTTAGTCACACGGCCTTTGCTGTTTTTGATGATGACACGCAGATGGTAGTCTTGAATCGGAAAGTGGTTGGTATTAAATTTAAATGCACCGCGCACAGAATCAAACTTTGCGGCCTGTAAAGCTTTTTGCACCAACGCTTTGTCTTCTAATTTACCTTTGGTGTCACGCACTGCAGCCTCTATTAAACGGGCAGCGTCATAGCCTTGCGCAGCATAGAGCGTTGGCAAACGGCCATAGGCTTTCTCAAACTCAGCTACAAATTTCTTGTTAGCAACGTTATCCATGTCGTGTCCCCACTGTGAGGTATTGAACATGCCCAACATGGGGTCACCCACAGCTTTGATCACGTCTTCATCTGCCGAAAATCCTGGGCCAAACAAAGTCATGTCCTTAGACAAACCAGCGCCTACAAACTGCTTGATGAAGTTAATGCCCAAACCTCCAGGCAAGAAGATATAAACCGCATCCGGTTTGGTTGCACGCAATTTAGACAGTTCGGTGCCGTAATCAAGTTGGTTCAATGCGGTATAAGTTTCTGAGGCTACTTCACCTTTGTAAAAGCGCTTGAAACCAGTGATGGCGTCTTTGCCAGCAGGATAGTTAGGCGCAATCAAAGCAACACGCTTGAAGCCTTTGTCATTCACCACCTTGCCCACGGCCTCATGCATATTGTCGTTTTGGTATGACGCACTGAAGAAATAAGGGTTGCACTGCTCACCCGCCAATTGCGAAGGACCCGCATTGGCACTGATGTAAAAAGTTTTAGACTGAAAGGTAGGTGTACCAACGGCCAACATCACGTTCGAGAACACAATGCCCGTCATGAAGTCGACTTTGTCACGCTTGACTAAGCGGTCAGCAGTTTGACGGCCTACATCGGGGCTGGCTTGGTCATCTGCCACGATCACTTCTACATCTTTGCCAGCAAATTTACCGCCGGACAATTTCACGGCCAATTGAAAACCATCGCGAATATCCACGCCAAGGCCTGCGCCTGGGCCAGACAAAGTGCTGAGCAGACCCACTTTGATAGCAGTATCTGTTTGCGCAGTTGCCATGATTCCGAAAGCGCCCAAACACAGGGCTACACATGTTTTACTGAAGAGATGCATCTGAGATTTCCCGACAAAAGGTTTCATTCTATGATTCTTCCCCATGAAACTTTTAATTTGGCCCATGCCTGCCCTGCTTGCTTGGGGTTCGTCATGGCTTATTTTTGCGGGTTTAAAGCACGTAGGAGCACCGGAATGGGTCGGGCTGACCGTTGCGACGTTTTGGGGCGGTGTTTTGACTTCTCTAGCTACCACCAAAATGCGCCGTATTTTGATATTGGTGGGTTTTCCCTTGTCGATGTGGGCCGCCTCGGGCGCACTCACCATGCCACCGATTGGTTGGTTGCTATTACTGGGCTTGATTGTGGTGATTTATCCACGCAAAGCATGGAAAGACGCACCGCTGTTTCCCACACCACGCAGAGCATTGCGCCAATTGCCTGAACACATCACCTTGCTGGGTGGTGCGCGTATCTTGGATGCCGGCAGTGGCTTAGGCGATGGTTTGATTGCTCTGCGCGACGCCTATCCGCGTGCAGATTTAAATGGTGTTGAGATGAGCTGGCCATTACGCATCATCAGCGCCATCCGTTGTTCATTTGCCACGATTCGCCAAGGTGATATTTGGATGGTCGACTGGCGCAGTTACGACATGGTCTATATGTTCCAGCGCCCAGAGAGCATGCCCCGTGCGATTGAAAAAGCCGAAGCAGAGATGCGGCGCGGCGCTTGGTTGGTTAGCTTGGAATTTGAGGCGGTTGGCATCGTTCCTTCTGCCATTATTTACGGCAATGACACACGTCCTATTTGGGTGTACCAACTGCCTTTTCAGCGACGCGGCTAACCAACACCTTGTCAAT
>CANBZB010000177.1 GCA_947373745.1 Burkholderiales bacterium
CATTGGTATAAGTAGAGTCATGCTGTCGCGTCTTTTGCACGGGCATGCTTCTATAACTGCAGACATGGACCTCAGACTATCGGAGGCTCTTGGTACAACTCAGGGATATTGGCTCAGCTTGCAAACCCAACGTGATTTGTGGGTGGCCAAACAATCAGCGAAAACCAGGAAACGAATTAAGCGAATGCAGTCCTTACATATAGTTGCCTAAAAGGTTATTGCAGCAAGCGCTACAAAAAAACACCTCTTGTAGTAAATTTTTACTAGCATGTGTGCGTCTCCTTACTCTGAAAAAATAACCGTTTTAACTTAGACGCAACATCTGTTTGCACTTTTACGCAATCTTTTCAAACTAATTTTGACTAAACCCCGTAAGTAAGACTTGCTTCGAGGCGTCTAATGGTTATGTCCCAACCGAAGGTCTGTATGAAATTTCCTAATTTACGCTATGCAATGGCAGGACTTGTATTGGCAAGCGCTACTTGGATAGCCCAGGCCGCCCTACCGGAACCTTTAGATCCGCGTGAGGTCTCCAGCATGACTTTCGAGCAACGCCTAGCGCATGGGCAAATGATTCGTGAGGAAATGAAGAAGGCTACCCCTGAAGAACGCAAAGTTTTTAGGGACAAGATGCATCAGAAGATGCAAGCACTTTCCCCGCAAGAGCATAAAGAATTGCATCAAAAAATGCATGCCGAATGGCAAAGCCTGAGTGCTGAGCAGAAAGCGCAACTCAAACGAGAACGCAAAGCCATGATGGAAATTCTCACGCCCCAAGAGAGAAAAGAGTTAAGAGAAGAGCGACGTCAGGCGATTGAACGCATGAGTCCAGAGGAACGTAAGAAATGGCATGATGAAATGCATCGTCCCCCTAAAAACGACTAGACAACTAGGTTTCTTGTCTCTTTTATAAATGTTGCAAGGATTTAAGTCTCTTCCTCTATGGGCCAGCATGATGGCCCATCAATCAGACGCGACTTGTTTTTCTAAAGCGCTAGAGGGTGACTCTAAAGCAGCTCGCCAATTGATAGCCAATCTCAGTCCTAAGGCGCACGCCTTGGCTTGGAGAATCTTGGGGGAATCGACTGAAGCCGAGGATATTGTTCAAGCAGCGTTCATCAAACTATTTGAAACAAAACAATACGACGGCAAATCTGCTCTATCGACTTATCTGCACACTATCGTGACGCGGCTATGTTTTGACAAACTGAGGTCAAGCGGCAGTCATAAATTGGACTATGGATTTGAATCAGATGAGTTGCTGACAGACGACGAACTCAACCCCATTGAGTCACTGGAGAAAAAACAGTCTGATTCAAACGTACAACATGCCATGCTATTTTTAAACGCAAGACAACGCGCTGCACTTGCGTTGTGGGCGTATCACGATGCAAGCATCCCGGAAATTGCTAAAGCGACAGGTATTGAAGTCAATGCCGCGCACCAGTTGCTGCATCGTGCAAAGATAAATTTACGTAAAAAAATGGAGGAACTAGGCTATGACTAACGAAGACGAGAAACTCAAAGACAAGATTATTTCTGATGTCCACCCTATGCTCTCTGAAAATTTTTCAAGAAAAACTTTGGATAGTATTTTTATCAAAAATGAGACTTCAAGTGTCAATAATGACGGCACTTTAGGTTTTTTTGGATTCATCCGTAGACATCAATTTTTATTGACAGGTCTTCTTTTTGTGGGAGCGATTGCTTTGCAACAAGGACATCAGAAGTATGTGGATGATGACTTACTTCACATAGATACCTTGTCGATGTCAAGCTTCTCCGTACTTTGATGAGTTTTAAATCACCATGGCTAATTCATATTTTCAATTTCTTATTAATTCCCACGATCTCGATATCCACGGTAAGAGCTCCAGACATGTGGACTCGACTTCCACATTGCTGCTCAACGAAATTGCTTTGCATCACTTCAAGCAAAAACCACTAACCGTCTCGCAGGCTATGGATATGAGTTTTATTGCTGGCCCAGCCACTATCCACAGAAAAATCAAGGAATTACAAAAAGCTGGGCTAGTAGAACTGAGCTACTCAGGGTTAAATCGGCGCACAAAGTACTTAATACCTACAGACGTTGCAAATTCCCACTTTAAACAAATGTCTGAGGCAATGAAGAATGCTTTAAATCACTAATAAAAAAGGGCCCGTTTCAAAGGCCCTTTCTTTTAAACGTTACGCTTTTACACTTGGCGTTTAGGCAGACACGTTCAATGAACTAGCTGAATTACTAAGACTTGCGTCTAAGCTCTTCAAGAAATTCATCACCGATGCACTAGAGGCTTGCCCACCTAGAGAGCCCATCAAGTTTGTAAAGCTCGATTGCAAGGCACTAGCGGTAGATTGCACTGCGGGTGGTGCATTAGCCGTACTCGTTGCTGCAGCCGCAGCTGCCGAGGCAGTGGCTGTTGTAGTTGAAGCAATAGATGTGGGATCTAAGCTAGCAGACGCATCTGCTGTCATTTGCTGAATCAGACTGTCTAAGTCAGCCTTCAAGGTTGCAGTAGATGTGGCTTGGTTAAAGCCGCCACCTTGGCTCCACAACACTGACTGGGTAGACGGTGAAGCGGTTGAACCAGATGCTGAAGCAGTAGATGCCGTTGCCGCGCCAGATGCGTTCGGATTTTGAAGTTCAAGCGAGGCTTCCAACGTCTGCATAAATGCAGTGAAAGCAACAGCAGGATCCGTCGGAGTTGAAGCGGCAGTTGAAGTGCTAGGTGCACTTAGAGCGGCTGGTGCGCTAGTTTGCGCTGCTTTGTCGTCAGCATCTCCGTCGTTTCCGCGAACGCCACCACCATGACGACCACGCGAAGCCATGATGCCTTGTGCTGCTTTTTGGGCAGAAGCAAGATCCCCGGTTTGTAGTGCTTGACCAATGGCGTTGATTGGACTGTTAGCTGGCAGGCCTTGGTTTTGTAGAGCTGTAAATGCAGTTTGTGCTGCATTCACATCGCCAGATTGAAGCGCCGTGAAAAGGTTTTTAACCCCTTGTTGGCGTTGTTGATGGCTGTTAACGGATGAGGTAGTTTGGTAGTTAGCCCAACCCCCACCGCCACCGCCGACTCGCATTCCCATGATGCTCTCCTTAAAGTGGTTGAAAGAAGACTGGAGCGCCCGAGAATCTCAGTGAAAAGGTTGCGGGGGTGCAGAAGTCACGCAGTTGATCAACCGCAAGTCTTATGCCATTCGCTAAAAACACCTGGGAAACTGAAGAATCTAGTGATTTGTAATCACTTGTATTTAGATTCTTTTAATACCTGGTTAATCGTGATATTTACTATCAGAAATACATTGCCACAAAGCACATAAATTTTGTGAACGTCATCCGCAGAAGCGGCAACTGCTTGCCACGACGAAAAGAATCTGATATTTTTCATCACAATTGACCACTTAAGTTTTCTTCTACAAAGACGATTATCAAAGCGTCGAAAAGTATTGATGGCTATATCAGCCATTGGCTAATCGAATAGGAGATCCCTATGGGAATGCGAGTTGGATCAGGTGACGGCGGTGCTGCAATGGCTCAAATGCAAATGGCACAAATGGCCCCAAAGCCTGCAGCGCCTGCTGTTGAAACAGCGCCTTCACCTAAAGCTGCACTAACTGCCCAAAATACACAAATGCAATCTATTTTGAGTTTGCTGCGTGGTCAAGGTGGTAATGT
>CANBZB010000178.1 GCA_947373745.1 Burkholderiales bacterium
ATGAAGCTCGCTAAAACCATGACGCCCCAACAATCCATCTTGGTCAATCTCTCGGGTCGAGGTGACAAAGATATTGGCACGGTGGCTGATCTTTCGAACGCTGATTTCTTTTGCCGACCCAGTTGCCAAGGGCAATCGATCAAAGGCGCAGGTGTTGTGCATGGCGAACAAGTTGTCTCCTTATCTAATCTGCAAGGAGCCAAAGCATGAGCCGCATCAAGACAACGCTCGATGCGCTAAAAGCGCAGAAACGCAAGGCACTCATTCCTTATGTGATGGCGGGTTGTCCCAACGCAGATATCACCCCCGCACTGATGCACGGCATGGTGGAGTCAGGGGCAGACATCATCGAACTCGGGGTTCCATTCAGTGACCCAATGGCAGATGGCCCTGTGATTCAAAAAGCGGGCGAGGCTGCTCTGCGATTGGGGATTGGCATGTCCCATGTGCTCAATATGGTGAAAACCTTTCGCCAAAAAGACAGCACCACACCAGTCGTATTGATGGGCTATGCAAACCCTGTGGAGTGCTATGACTTGCAGCATGGCGCACATGCTTTCGTTCAACACGCAGCGGCGGCAGGTGTTGACGGTGTGTTGATCGTTGATTACCCGCCAGAAGAGTGCGCAGACTTTGCTGCCACTTTGCGTGCAAATAATATGGATTTGATCTTCTTGCTGGCACCTACCAGCACCGATGCGCGCATTGAACAAGTGGCACGCGTAGCAAGTGGCTATGTGTATTACGTATCGCTCAAAGGCATCACGGGTGCAGGGCATCTGGATACTGATGCCGTAGAAGCGATGCTGCCGCGCATTCGCAAGCACGTGCATATCCCTGTGGGCGTGGGTTTCGGTATTCGCGATGCCACCACTGCGCAAACGGTTGGACGTGTTGCTGATGCAGTGGTCATCGGTTCGCGCATCATCCAATTGCTGGAGGCGGCGCCAAATGGCAATGAAATTGCCAGCGTGCGAGAATTTCTCCATGGCATCCGTGTAGCGCTGGATGCATAAGACATTGCAAAGGAACCATCTATGAGTTGGCTCGAAAAACTTCTTCCTCCCAAAATTCAACATACTGATCCTTCGGACCGCCGTAGCGTTCCCGAAGGTGTGTGGGTGAAATGCCCTAGTTGCGAAACGGTTCTCTACAAGAGTGATTTGGAACAAAACCAAAACGTATGCCCAAGTTGCAACCACCACCTGCGCATCGGTGCAAGAGCCCGTTTAGACGCATTTTTAGATGCGGAAGGTCGCTACGAAATTGGTCAAGAAGTTGTCCCCGTCGATGCATTGAAATTTAAAGACAGTCGCAAATACCCAGAACGCCTGAAAGAAGCCATGTCCAACACGGGTGAAACCGATGCGCTGGTTGTGGTCGGTGGTGCGGTTCACAGTATCAATTTAGTAGCTGCTTGTTTCGAATTCGACTTTATGGGTGGCTCGATGGGCTCAGTTGTAGGCGAACGCTTTGTGCGTGGCGTACACACTGCCATCGAGCAAAAAGTACCCTTCGTTTGCTTCACTGCAACAGGCGGTGCACGTATGCAAGAAGGTTTGCTGTCGTTAATGCAAATGGCTAAAACCAACGCTGCGTTGACACGTTTAGCCAAAAAAGGTTTGCCTTACATCAGCGTATTGACAGACCCCACCATGGGCGGCGTATCCGCTGGATTCGCATTTTTGGGCGATGTGGTGATTGCAGAACCCAAAGCTTTGATTGGCTTTGCCGGGCCACGCGTTATCGAGAGTACTGTGCGCGTGACCTTACCAGAAGGTTTTCAGCGCGCTGAATTCTTACAAGAAAAAGGTGCGCTCGACATGATTTGTGACCGCCGCCAATTGCGTAAAACGGTTGCAAACACCTTGGCCATGATGCTGCGCTTGCCAGCGGATGCTGTGGCTTAACCCAATAGCAATCTCTCCAAAAGGCCCTTCGGGGTCTTTTTTTATGGCTTCACAAAAGTAGCGTGTGTGTAAGTGCGTCTTACTATTTATTGAGTGCTACAACATTCATTTATCGACTCTCTTCCATAGCATTTGAGTTCTTTTCACTTTTAGAACCCATTGAAATATGTAACTAAATAATAGTTACATATTTTCAGAAATTTCGCTATAATGACCCAACACGAAAAAACACTTAGAAAATTGCTTTCTAAGCCAACTCCTACAGATTTAACCTGGAATGAAATAGCAACGCTATTCAAACACTTGGAATATGAAGAGATTAGTAACGACGGATCTAGAAGAAAGTTTGTCTCATCCAAGACTGGGAGAAAATTTTTTATTCACAAACCACACCCACAACCTACTCTGAAGGTCTATGTGGTGAAGCAAATCATAGAAACCCTCAAACTACATGGATGTATATAGATGGAAATGTTTACCTATCAAGGCTATCAAGGCTCCGTTGAAACCTCTATCGAAGACGATGTGTTGCACGGAAAAATACTGTTCATCAACGACCTCGTAACCTACGAGGCCACCACCATTAAAAAATTGCGGCAAGAGTTTGAACTCGCCGTCGATGACTATTTAAAAACCTGCAAACAACGCAATATAGAGCCTAATAAGCCCATGACCGGGCAATTCAATGTCAGAGTTGGAGAACTCTTGCATAAACAAGCGACTATTTACTCTTTGGAATCCAACACATCTTTAAATAATGTTGTCGTAGAGGCTCTCAACACGTTTCTCAAGAAATCTCGCCGTACTAGCGTCCGCCCCTCATAAGTTTTGTGCAGAGAGGCTTCCTCTTAAAATCGCTAGTCAACTGCTTTTGGCGGTTTAATTCTCACTACCCAATACGATGTCTTACAACAACACCCCCGCCGTGCCTGAATCCGCTCCCTTTGACGAAAACCAACTTATCGCCGAAAGACGCGAAAAGCTAAAAGTAATGCGTGAGCGTCAAGCGCAGGGACTAGGTGTTGCGTTTCCGAACGATTTCAAGCCTGCGCACCATGCGTCCAATTTGCATGCTTTGCATGGTGAGAAAACGCCTGAAACCCTGGTGGAGGAAGGTCAGTTCGCCAAAGTAGCAGGCCGGATGATGCTCAAGCGCGTGATGGGCAAGGCAAGTTTTGCAACGCTACAAGACAGCACTGGGCGTATCCAAATTTATATCGTGCGCGATGACGTTGGCGAAGAACTCTATGCTGACTTCAAGCACTGGGATCTCGGCGACATCATTGCCTGCGAGGGTAAGTTGTTTAAAACCCGTACTGGCGAGCTGTCTATCCACGCTAGCAGTATTCGCATGCTTACCAAAAGTTTGCGGCCCATGCCCGACAAATTCCATGGCGTGAACGACCAAGAAATCAAGTACCGCCAACGCTATGTGGATTTGATGATGGATGAGACTGCGCGCACCCGTTTTGTTGCGCGTAGCAAAGCAGTGAGCGGAATTCGTGACTTCATGGTGCAACATAATTTCCTAGAAGTTGAAACGCCTATGTTGCATCCCATTCCAGGCGGTGCTAATGCAAAGCCTTTTATTACGCATCACAACGCGCTGGATCAAGAGATGTTTTTGCGTATCGCGCCAGAACTGTATTTAAAGCGCCTGATCGTAGGTGGCTTTGAGCGTGTCTTTGAAATCAACCGTAACTTCCGCAATGAAGGTATCTCGGTCCGACACAACCCCGAGTTCACCATGATGGAGTTCTATGCGGC
>CANBZB010000179.1 GCA_947373745.1 Burkholderiales bacterium
GTGCTAGCCCGCCACGGGTTTGAGATCGTCGACAAGCGTTCTGGCAAGGAGTTATTTCTCGAAGGCTCATGGGCCGAGCAGTTCCAAGCCCATTTGCGCGCTTGGCAAGAAAACTCTCCTACCCAAGAAGAAGTGGAAGACACCTTAGCCGGCTACGCAGAACTCGCCCAAAACCCAGTGGTGGTGCACTAAGGTTTCCTGATGTACAGCCAGTAATAGATAGGCTGCACCAATAACAAAATAGCCACCAATCGGCACACCTGAAACGCGCTGACCACGGCAACCCCAAGTTGCAACACTTTGGCAGTAATCGCCATTTCAGCAATTCCGCCAGGTGACGTGCTCAGCATCATGGTGGGCAATGGCAGACCAGTGAGCCACGCCAAGCCCTCTGCAAAACCAGCGCACACCACAATCATCACCAACGTTGCCAAAGCCACGCTGGCCAACCAAAGCGGCGCTGTATGTATAAATGAGGCTGTGAAGCGCACGCCCAAACTCACACCAATCACCATCTGCGCAGTGTTAGACAACCATTGCGGGATACCTGAGAGCGTGATCTCGTTCATGGTCAACACCATCGCGACCAAGAATGGTCCTAAAAACCATGGGTTGGGGCGTTTCATCAACTTCATCACGCCTGCACCCGCCCCTGTGCACAAGGCCAACAGCGCCAATCCTTGCCAATCGAGTTGACGCGCAAAGGTAGGTGCCACATCCAATCCATGCCAACCGCTGAACTGCATCACAAAGGGCACGACCACGGTGACGATTAGCACGCGCAAACTATGTGCAGACGCCACCAAATCGGTCCTGGCCATGGCGCGCTCGGCCAATAGCGTCATTTCAGACGCGCCACCGATGGGGCCAGCAAAGTAAGTGGTCGCGCGGTCTAGTCCTTCCATGCGCGGCGCATGTACCCAGTGCAGCCAGCGGCCAAAAGCGAAGCCAAGTAATAACGCCCACACAATGCCCAATCCAATCGCCCACCACAAACTCACTAACAAAGCTGTGACCTGCGGCGTGAAATAAAGGCCTAGAGCTGTTCCGATGACCCACTGACCCGCATCACGAAAAGGGTTCCAGCTCAGCGTAGGTGCACCACGCATCGAAGCAAACGATGTAGCAAGCAGCGGCCCAATCATCCACGGCAAGGGTGTGTGTAAGGCAATACAGAGTTGCGCTGCAACCCATGCCAACAACAAAGTAACAGCAACGCGAATAGAAAACCCAGCAGCGGGACGCACAGAAAACATGGAGTGGTATTTTGCCTTTCCCCTACTGCGATGCTTGTCGCGCGTGCGTACCTACAATCGGTGTATGACTGCTTACATCCTCAATTTGTCATGCCCAGACCGTACGGGCATCGTGCATGCTGTTTCGGGTTTTTTGCTCGAGCGACAAGGCAACATCGAAGAAGCCGCCCAATACAACGATCCCGATACCGGCTTGTTTTTTATGCGGGTACGTTTTGCTTGCGATGCGGTTGCGCAAGACGACTTGCGCGCGCAGCTAATGGGTTTGGCTGAAACGCTGAGCATGCAATGGACTTTGCACGATGCGTCACAACCTATGCGCACGGTGTTGATGGTTAGTAAAGAAGGCCATTGCTTGAACGATTTGCTGTTTCGCTGGAAGAGTGGCCTTCTGCCACTAGATATCCGCGCCATCATCAGCAACCACCGCGAGTTTTACCAACTCGCGGCCAGTTACAACGTTCCGTTCCACCATATTCCTGTCACCGCTGCAACCAAAGCGCAAGGTGAAGCCAAGCAGTTCGAGATCATTCAATCGGAAGGTGCCGAGCTGGTGGTGTTAGCGCGTTACATGCAAATCTTGAGCGACGACATGTGCAAAAAACTCGCAGGCCGTGCGATCAATATCCACCACAGCTTTTTGCCAAGTTTCAAAGGTGCCAAGCCCTACTACCAAGCGCATGACCGTGGTGTCAAATTGATCGGCGCAACTGCCCACTATGTCACTGCTGACCTGGACGAAGGCCCGATCATTGAACAAGACGTCGCCCGCGTCGACCACAGCAAAACTGTGGAAGACCTCACCACCCAAGGCCGCGACACCGAAAGCCAAGTGCTGGCACGTGCAGTCAAATGGCACAGCGAACACCGCGTGCTCTTAAACGGCCACAAAACCGTCATCTTCAAATAACCGTTGAGGCCTCCTCCATGAATGCCCCTGTTTCATCCGCGCACTTAAAGTCGATGACCCACGCCGAGCGCCAGTCGCAAGTGGTTGCTGCGCTTTTGCGTGTCTTGCCTGCCCATGCGGTGCTCTACACGACAGAAGATACGGTTCCGTATGAGTGTGATGGCCTCACAGCCTACCGAGCGCGTCCTTTGTGCGTGGTTTTGCCAGAGACCTATGACCAAGTGCAAGCCGTGTTGCAAACCTGCCATGCGATTGATGCGCCCGTTGTGGCGCGTGGTGCGGGCACAGGTTTGTCTGGCGGTGCGATGCCACATGCGCAAGGTGTGACCTTGTCTTTGGCCAAGTTCAACAAAATTTTAAATATCGATCCGATTGCACGCACAGCAACCGTCCAGTGTGGTGTGCGCAATCTGGCGATCAGCGAAGCCGTTGCACATTTGGGTTTGTATTACGCGCCAGACCCTTCCAGCCAAATTGCTTGCACCATTGGCGGCAACGTGGCGGAAAACTCTGGCGGCGTGCATTGCCTGAAATACGGTTTAACTTTGCACAACCTGATGAAGGTCAAAGGATTCACTATCGAAGGCGAAGCCATTGAGTTTGGTAGCGATGCGCTGGATACACCCGGGCTAGATTTATTACCGCTGGTAGTTGGCAGCGAAGGCATGTTGGCCGTCACAACGGAAGTAACGGTCAAGCTTGTGCCCAAGCCTCAGTTGGCACGTTGCATCATGGCAAGCTTTGACGACATGCGTAAAGCAGGTGATGCGGTGGCATCGGTCATTGCGGCGGGCATTATTCCTGCGGGCTTGGAAATGATGGACAAGCCCATGACAGCAGCCGTAGAAGGTTTTGTGCACGCAGGCTACGACCTCAACGCCGAAGCGATTTTGCTGTGTGAGAGTGACGGCACCCCAGAAGAGGTGGAAGAAGAAAGTGGCCGCATGAGCGAGGTGTTGCGTCAATGCGGCGCAACTGCGATTGCGGTGAGCCAAAACGAAGCTGAGCGTTTACGTTTTTGGAGTGGGCGGAAAAACGCGTTTCCTGCTTCAGGGCGCATCAGCCCTGACTACATGTGCATGGACAGCACCATTCCACGTAAACGCTTGGCCGATATTTTGCTAGCCATTGCCGAGATGGAAAAGAAATACCAATTGCGTTGCGCTAACGTGTTTCACGCAGGCGACGGCAATTTGCATCCACTAATTTTGTTTGATGCAAATGACCCAGATCAACTGCACCGCTGCGAACTGTTTGGTGCAGATATCTTAGAAACCAGTGTGGCCATGGGCGGCACGGTTACAGGTGAGCACGGAGTTGGCATTGAAAAGCTCAACAGCATGTGCGTGCAATTTAGCGCTGAAGAAAACGAACAAATGTTTGCCGTGAAACGTGCTTTTGACGCCAAGGGTTTGTTAAACCCTGGCAAAGTGAT
>CANBZB010000180.1 GCA_947373745.1 Burkholderiales bacterium
GCTAAGGTGTCTTCCACTTCTTCTTGGGTAGGAGAGTTTTCTTGCCAAGCGCGCAAATGGGCTTGGAACTGCTCGGCCCATGAGCCTTCGAGAAATAACTCCTTGCCAGAACGCTTGTCGACGATCTCAAACCCGTGGCGGGCTAGCACGGGCACATCAGGACGGGTGGGCAGAAACTCTGTTTCTTGCATTTGCAGGTGCATGACGGAGAAAGTCTCAGAGTTATAGAGCATGTCCATGGTGTCGCGGCTTTCTGTAAAACAGGTGGGTACCCCTAGGATATCGGATTAAAACGCCAAATTTCAAGACTTGGGTTTTTCAACCTTACGTAATTGCTGGTCTACAAAGTCACCATTGGCATTGGTAACCCGCAAACGTACAGGTAAATAGTCTATCGACGGGGCAAACCAGAGTTCTATCGTTTGGTCGAATTCCTTGCGGGGTTTGCGGTTGATCTTGATGGTGGGGACGTCGCCATACGGCAATTGCAAGGTTTCAGACTTCTCGACCAAGAAGAGCCATACCTCGGCATCACGCGTCGCCACGGTTTGAAACGACAGCATGGTGCCTACAGGGTAACGTTCAGGCTCGGCGGATAGTAAGGCCGCAATTTGCATCACCACACTCAATCGGTCTTGCGCACCTTTGAGCAAAGGTACCTCAGGCGCGTTGTTGCTAAAACTGATCACGCCTTTGTCGCGTTGGAAGTGTGATGCAACCTCGGTGCGGAATTTGTCGCCAAAACGCTGTGGCATCAAGCCCTCGGCACCCAATGTGCCTTGGCTAGTTTGGCTACGAGACCCTAACAAAAACGCGCCCACTTCCAATTTGGAGTCATAGCGCTGCCCATCTTGTTGCCAAGAAAACTCGGCCCATGCGGAGTAGTTCATTTGCTTGGACATACCCAGCACTTGGTATTTCAGCAAAGCAGATGCAGGAATTTTGAAGGCACTGGCCTCGCTAGCAGAGACACCGTCGCCAGCAAAGCGCGGATAAGGCGGCATATCAACACCAGAGGCTACGCGAGCGGGCAATACGACAGCGGCTGCTAGGTCTTGGTCGCCTATCGATGAAATGCTGGAGTTACCCAAGTGATTTGGTGAGCTGTCGGATGCATGAGAGATGGTTGTCTCGGCATCTGTGGTTGAGGCCGTTTGCGAATCAGCATCAGTTTTGGGCTGAGGTGTTGGCGTGCGAGCACTTTTAGGCTTTACAGATGCGATCGCACTTTGCGCAGGCGGCAACTGAATTTGTCGCGTCACAAACGTTTTGGTTTGCAGTGTTTGCTCAGAACTAGGCGTTAGCCAGATACTGCCAGATGAAAGCAACCCCACATGCACCAACAAAACAGCGCATGCAACAAGAAGTGTCGTGCGCCAACTAGGCAAGCGCGTTTGCATAGAAGCCAGCATTTATGATCAGGTGAACAGATTCATTTATAAGTAATTTTGCCTGAGGACTTTCGGCTATGAAACTTGCCACCTACAAAGACGGATCACGGGACGGACAACTCGTTGTCGTCTCGCGAGATTTAAGCACTGCGCATTACGCAACGGGCATCGCCAACAAAATGCAACAAGCGTTGGATGATTGGGGGTTTATCGCGCCGCAACTCGTCGATTTGTACGAGACGCTCAATCAAGGTAAAGCGCGGCACGCATTTCCGTTTGATCCTGCCATGTGCATGGCGCCACTTCCGCGCGCCTACCAATGGGCCGACGGCTCCGCCTATATCAACCATGTGGAATTGGTGCGCGCGGCGCGTGGCGCGGAAGTGCCAGAGAGTTTTTACAAAGACCCGCTGATGTACCAAGGTGGAAGCGACGACTTTATGGGTGCACAAGACGATGTCGTGTGTGCCAGCGAAGACTTTGGCATTGACTTTGAAGCTGAGATCGCAGTGATCACCGCAGATGTGCCTATGAACTCGACACCAGACGAAGCCTTGGAAGGTATCCGCTTAGTGATGCTCGCCAACGACGTGTCATTACGCAACTTAATTGCTAACGAATTAGCCAAAGGCTTTGGCTTTGTGCAAAGCAAACCTGCAACCGCATTTAGCCCCGTTGCAGTCACCTTGGATGAATTTGGCGATGCATGGGACAACGGTCGACTGAACCTGACCGTTCAGTCCACCTGGAATGGCCGCAAAGTCGGCATGTGCGAGGCCGGGCTTGAGATGACATTTCACTTTGGCCAACTCATTGCCCACATTTGCAAAACCCGCAACGTGCGCGCAGGTTCAGTGGTGGGAAGCGGCACCGTCAGCAACCAAGGCGTTGAAGTCAAAGGCAAAAAAGAATGGCCCAAAGGTTATAGCTGTATTGCCGAAAAACGCGCGATTGAAACTATTTTGGACGGCAAGCCCAGCACCGAATTCATGAAATATGGCGACACCATTCGCATTGAAGCAAAAGGCGCAGATGGACAAAGCGTATTTGGCGCGATTGACCAAAAAATCGCGCCACTCCAAAAAGCTTAGTGCTGTGAAATAGTGGGGTCTTGGGTCGTGAAGTCAAACTTCTTGAAATATTGACGCGCCATCGCCACGACTTGTGCGTCAGTTGGGTGGTCGCTTGCAACACTGTCAACAATGACATGGGCAATTGACGCATCGTGCTTGACACACCATGCACGAAACTCATCGCGTGCTTTGCCTGGGCCTGTGAGCAAGACTTCATGTACGCCGTGCAATGCTTGAGCGACATCACCAAATAAGCCTGTGGTTTCGTGTGGCTTGCCTTGGTGCTTGTGGTGGCTGCGTGACTTGATGCGTTCAAGCGCCACATGGTCGCGGTCAAACATCAATACATGGGCTTCTTGGTGGTCTAGCCAAACAACGGCGTGGAATGTGGGCATGGTGTTTACTTTCTGTGTCTAAGGTAAGAGTGGATGCGGTGAAGCAAAACTGGTTAGCTATGTTTGTGTTCGAATTTTTCTTGGCAAGGCATGCATCGCGATACCTCGGGGGTGGCTTTTAAGCGGGCTGGCGCAATGGGTTCTGAGCAATCTACACATTGGCCGTAGTGGCCGGAATGCAATCGCACCAAAGCAGCGTCGATAGCGCCCAGTTCTTCGGTTTCGCGCTCGTTCAAAGCGAATTCAAGATCGCGCGCAGTGTTGTTGTCTGCGCGAGTCTCCTCGCTATGCGCAAAGTGATCGGTTGCCATCTCGGCGCGGCTCACAGTGCCGCCGCGTTGTTGGGCGATCTGCGCAAGTAAATCGGCGCGCATGGTGTGTAGACGGTCAAGAATAATTGCCGCGTCTGGGTGATGGGTGGTGGATGTCATCGCAACTCCTTAAGTGCATGACTTCATCATGCGCTTAGGCTGATGAGTTTGTATTGATTGAAATCAACCGTTATTCAAAGAAACCTGACCTCAGCGTGTCAAAAATGCATGAAAAGCCGTTGCTTTAGAATTTCAGCCCATGCAATATCTGCGCAACACTTCAAACATCATCCGCTTCGTGCTGGTGTGGTTTGCTTTGTCGGTGGGCGTGGCCATTGCAACTCCCATGGTTCAGCCCAAAGCTATGGACATGGTGTGTACCAGCACCGGCAGCATGAAATTGGTTGTTCAAGGCGATGAAGATAG
>CANBZB010000181.1 GCA_947373745.1 Burkholderiales bacterium
TGGTGCTAGATGTTGGCCAAGGCGACCAAGCCTGCGGCGAGACAGGCGACGGGCGTATGTTGGAGCCTGATGAAATCGTGCAAGACCTGATAGCTGCGTTTCAACCTAAATTGCTGGCAGGTCGCCAAGTGTTGGTGACAGCGGGTCCAACCTACGAAGCGATTGACCCAGTGCGCGGCATCACCAATTTGTCTAGCGGAAAAATGGGGTTTGCGATTGCCCGCGCAGCGCTTGAGGCGGGTGCTGAGGTGACTGTGATTGCGGGCCCTGTGCATTTACCCACGCCGCGCGGTGTGAAGCGCGTGGATGTGCGTTCTGCGCAAGAAATGCATCGCGCTGTTGTGTCGCATGTGGACGATGCTTCTGTCTTCGTAGCCACGGCGGCTGTGGCCGACTGGCGGGTGGCACAAGTCGCCGAGCAAAAAATCAAAAAGACAGCACAGGGCGAGGCACCCGCATTGCAATTCACCGAGAACCCCGATATTTTGGGCGAGGTGGCCAAGTCAGCGAGGGCCCAAAGCGGTGCATTGTTTTGCGTAGGCTTTGCAGCGGAGAGCCACGACTTACAAAAACACGCCCAAGCAAAGCGCGAGAAAAAAGGTGTTCCTTTGTTGGTTGGAAATATTGGACCGGCTACCTTCGGTTCGGATGAAAACGCCCTGTTATTAGTAGACGCCCAAGGTACCCAAGAAATCCCCCAAGCCAATAAGTTGGAGTTGGCGCGCAAGTTGGTGGTTGAAATTGTTCAAAGGATGAAACATTGAAATGAAAGTCGACCTCAAAATTCTCGATCCCCGCATGGCGGACCAACTACCCCAGTACGCAACAACCGGAAGCGCTGGCCTTGATTTACGTGCATGCCTCGACGCTGCAATTACTTTAGAGCCCAATGCATGGCAACTGGTACCCACAGGTATTGCCATCCATTTAGACGACCCGGCCTATGCCGCGCTGATACTGCCGCGCTCTGGTTTGGGTCACAAACACGGCATCGTCTTGGGTAATTTGGTCGGCTTGATCGATAGCGACTACCAAGGCCAGTTAATGGTCAGCGCTTGGAATAGAAGTCCAACTCCATTCACCTTAGAGCCCATGGAGCGCTTGGCGCAATTGGTAATCGTGCCAGTGGTGCAGGCGCATTTCAATGTGGTGCAAGAATTCGCCGCGAAAAGCGAGCGCGGCGAGGGCGGTTACGGCTCGACTGGCAAAAAATAAGGCTTAGTGCAACAGCGAACCACCAGGCGCCTGGGATTCAATTTTGAAAAAGCCTGTCCCCGCAGAGCCTTTGCTAGATTCTTCATCTGTAGGTTCGCGCACAGAAGCAACTTCTATATGAATGCGGATAGCGATTCCAGCCAGTGGATGGTTGCCGTCTAAGACCACATGTTCTGGGTAAAGTTCCGTTACGGTGTAGAGGACATCTAAGGGCGCCTCGGGGTTACATCCTTTGGGCAAAGAGTGGCCTTCGATGGTGTGTCCTTCCTCTATTTCTTTAGGAAACAGGGCGCGGTTTTCTAAAAACACCAAGTTTTCGTTGTAGTCGCCAAAGGCTTCTTCTGGCTCCAAGTGCAAGTCGATTTGCGCGCCAACGTCATGGCCTTGGAGTGATTCTTCAATTTTTTTGAATAGGTCGTGGCCACCGACTACAAATTCCACAGGGTCTTCTAAGGTGTCGAGTACTTCGCCTAAGGTGTCTTTGAGGGTCCAAGTCAGGCCAACAACGCAGTGTGATGTGATTTCCATAGGGCAAAATTGTCGCACGATGTACATCCAACACCCTCTCACACTGCTTGGCGGGATCAGTCCCGCTGAATTCATGCAACGTTATTGGCAGCGCAAGCCCCTGTTGGTGCGCCAGGCCATACCTGACTTCAAGCCACTGGTGGACCGTGCGTCTTTGTTTGCCATGGCCGCTCAGAGTGAGGTGGAATCGCGCTTGGTAGTTAAACCGTTCAAGCTGCAACACGGACCTTTTCCTCGCAACAAATTACCCAAACTCAGCCAAAAGGATTGGACATTGCTGGTGCAGGGCGTGGACTTGCACGACGATAAGGTCGCCGACCTGATGCACCAATTTCGGTTCGTCCCAGACGCGCGCTTAGATGATTTGATGATCAGCTTTGCCACCGACGGTGGCGGTGTCGGCCCCCACTTTGATAGCTACGACGTGTTCTTGCTCCAAGCCCATGGACAAAGGACATGGCGTATTGGCAAGCAGAAAGACTTGTCTTTGGTCGAAGGGGTTGATCTGAAAGTGCTCGCAAATTTCGACCCTTCGCACACGTATGTCTTGAACCCTGGCGATATGCTGTATCTGCCGCCGCGGTATGCGCATGACGGCATCGCTGTGGGCGAGTGCATGACCTATTCGATCGGTTTTCGCTCGCCTGCACAAAACGATTTAGCGCGTGAATTGCTCATGCGCTTGAGCGATGACACGGAGGATTTAGAAGCCTTGCTCTACCAAGACCCACTCCAAGAGGCGGTAGAGCAGGCGGGTTTGATTCCGAAAACCTTGCAAACCTTTGCGCAAACTGCCTTAGACAAGGCCTTGCAAGATCCGCAAGCATTGGCAAGGGTATTGGGAGAGTATTTGACCGAACCCAAAGCCAATGTATGGTTCTCCGAGATGCGTATGTCTAGATTGCCCAAACAATTGCGACTCGATAGACGAAGTCGGATGATGTATGACGATAAAAATATCTTCTTCAACGGCGAAAGTTGGCGCGCGAACGGCCCAGACGCCCGTCTTTTGCGTCTCTTAGCAGACCAACGTGCCTTAACGAAGGCGCAACTCCAAGGCGCCAGCAATGCAGCCAAAGACTTGTTGCTTAATTGGTGCAACTCGGGATGGCTGAAAGTTAACTAAATCAAAAAAATAGCGCCAAAGTTACAAAATGACACGAAACTGACAATTCAATCATTTTGTGATGGGAATTACCCTATAATCTCAGGCTGAGTTCGAGGGGGCGACTCCATCAGCTCGGTCATGGTGCAAACCATGACAATTTCTAGAAATTGTTTTATCCCATTTAAGGAAAATTGACATGACAAAATCGCTCCTCTTGGCGACCCTTTTGGCTGCTGCTGCCCTCGTTGCTTGTGGCAAAAAAGAAGAACCAGCTGCTCCTGTCGCTGCACCAGCTCCTGCTGCTGAAGCTTCTGCACCTGCTGCTGACGCATCTGCACCAGCTGCTGACGCTGCTAGCAAGTAATCAGTTCACACTGAAACAAAAAAGCCACCTTCGGGTGGCTTTTTTGTTGCTTGCTTGTTTAGGTTTTTACTTGAGGTCGTCCACTAGCAACTTCATGATGCGTTGTGTCGAGGGGCTATTTTCAGACTGACCGTTGGCATTTTGAATGCTCACTAAGGTCTTGGATTCCACGCCTAAGATTTTCAGGCGGTACTTCACCGGCCCAGCCTCCGCCTTCGATTTGCTAAACATCCGCGCAAAGAAGCCGCGTTCATCAGGTGATACATCTACAAAACGCACGAAATAAGTGCCTTGCACGCGGTCACGGTCTTCCACGGTAAAACCGGTGCGGTCTAGTGCCAAGCCGACACGGCGCCACGC
>CANBZB010000182.1 GCA_947373745.1 Burkholderiales bacterium
TAAAGGGCGTGGCGGTATTCTTGATTTACTTATCGGTTCAGTAGCGCAGCGAGTACTTTCAACATGCAAAAAGCCTGTGTTACTTATAAAGTAAATTGCATGCCAATTTGTTTGAGCGATTCACCATGCTCCGTGCGCCATCCACAAAGACGCTTCCTAAATAATGCAAGTCGATTTTTTGCATCCAATGAATTCAAGCCTATATTTTTTGTTTGAATAGTTTTTTATAAAAAATTGATTTTGCATATTGGACAAACACTAAATAAGTAATAACCATTCCAAGTAATGCGAAGTAGAAATACGCGGGCGGCGCTATAAATCCAAAGTAACTGCCTAATGATGTGAGTGGTAAACCAATGGCTACTGCCACCACGACTAATGAGGTAAGCGTCAGGATAGGGTGAGGCCTGCTTTTAAATGGCCAACCGCGAGTGCGAATGATAAATATCACCAATACCTGCGTACACAGCGACTCCACAAACCACCCAGTTTGAAATAACTTTTCGTCTGCATGCAAAACTTCTAGCAGGACATAAAAAGTGAGAAAGTCAAAAACTGAACTGATGGGCCCGATCACCAGCATAAAGTTTCGGATGAAGTTCAAGTCCAGTATTCTGGGTTTTGCGATTTCCTCTGCGTCTACTTCGTCTAGGGGAATGGGAATTTCAGAGATGTCGTACAAAATATTGTTCAACAATATTTGTGTGGGTAGCATTGGCAGAAATGGCAAGAACAGCGAAGCACCTGCCATGCTGAACATATTGCCAAAGTTCGAGCTAGTCCCCATCATGATGTACTTCAAAATGTTGCCAAAGGTGCGACGTCCCTCTATTACGCCCGCATGCACCACTGACAAGTCTTGTTCCAGCAAAATCATGTCGGCTGCTGCCTTTGCAACATCCACAGCAGAATCAACCGACAAACCGACATCAGCAGCATGGAGCGAGGGCGCATCGTTAATGCCATCTCCCATATAGCCCACTACATGGCCATTGGCCTTTAAAGCCAGAATGACGCGTTCTTTTTGACTAGGGCTTACGCGGCAAAACAGATTGGCTTGTTCGACGCGTCTCTGTAAGGCAAGGCTATCTAGGTCTGCTATTTCTTTGCCTAGTAAGACGCCGGTAACTGGAATACCCAGTTGTTGGCAAACATGCCGAGTGACCAAGTCACTATCACCCGTGACGATTTTGATAGCCACCCCCGACTTTTGTAGTTTTTCTAAAGCAACAGCTGCACTGGCTTTGGGGGGATCTAGGAAGGCTGTGAATCCTGCTAAGACTAATTCCATTTCATCGGTGATCACGGCCGCGTTGTGTGTTTGTGGCACTTCTCGCCATGCAATCCCTAAGACGCGTAGACCATCCGCTTCTAGCGCGTGGTATTTGGTTTTGATATCTCTCAAAACGTTGTCGTCAATGGTGATCGGCGTCTCGGAGTTGTGTGTATCCACATAGGTGCAGAGTTTGACGATTTCGTCGGCAGCACCTTTCACCACCAACCAACGCTTGTCTCCGTTGTCTATAAGAACGGAGACGCAGCGCCTTTCAAAGTCAAAGGGAATCTCATCAATCTTGCGCCAAGCACGCACGTCTATGGGTTTGTGATTCAAGATGGCGGTATCGAGCGGGCTTTTAAGACCTGTTTCGAAATGGCTGTTGAGATAAGCCAATTCCAATACATGCTGGCTTTCTTCGCCTTCGGCATTCAAGTGGCGTTCTAGGCGAATCTTGGCTTCCGTGAGGGTGCCTGTTTTGTCGGTACAAAAAACATCCATAGAGCCTAAGTCTTGGATTGCGCTCTGTCGCTTCACAATCATCTTGAGTTTGGACAAACGAATTGCCCCGCGTGATAAGGTGACAGACACCACCATGGGTAATAACTCTGGCGTTAATCCAACAGCCAGAGCGACTGCAAACAAGAAAGACTCTAACCATGGCTTATGGAACCATGCGTTCACTAACAACACAAACAAGACCAGCACCACCGTGAGCCACATGATAAGCATGCCAAAGCGATGCGTGCCTACATCAAACGATGTCGCGTGTGAGGGCTTTTGAATAGTTTCTGCAATATCGCCAATCTCTGTGGCTACGCCAGTTTTGATAACTAAGATACGTGCGCTGCCCCCCACCACCGAGGTGCCCATGAACACTGCGTTGGTAGCGTCGGAGAGTTGTGTGGCTGTGCTTGGCAATACGCCTGGATGTTTTTCAACAGGAAATGCTTCGCCTGTTAAGGTAGATTGGTTCACGAAAAGGTCTTTGGCCTCAAGAACCAAGCCATCGGCGGGTATGAGATCGCCCGCGGAGAGGAGTGCTACATCGCCAGGAACAACGTCTTGGATAGAGATATCGACGGCTTCACCATTACGCAAAACGGTGGTTCTAACGGAGACCGATTGACGTAGCTTTTCTGCCGCAGCGTTGGCTTTGTATTCTTGAAAGAAATCTAAGGTGACGCTCAACAGCACCATGGTGCTGATGATCATGCAATTCACAACTTCCCCCGTGAGGGCAGAGACAAAGCTCGCGCAAAGTAAAACTAAGACCAGTGGATTTTTGAATTTGGCAAAGTATTGCCATACCAAAGAATTGCTGCGATGCGCGTTAAAGGTGTTGCGCCCAAAAGTTTGTAAGCGCTGGGCTGCTTCATCCGCACGCAGTCCTGCTTGTGGAGTTGCGATATGTGAAGGAACAGACGGTTCAAGCCACCAATTGGATCTTTGCATGCATCACTCTAACTTTGTAGCCCTTGGTAAAACTTGATCCATATCAACAAGTTAAACCACGATTCCTCTAGCATGGTGCGTTGTTTTCAGATGGATTGCAAATATGGGTATTCCAAGGCTTCAAGCCATGACAAAGCGCCAAATGGGGGGAGGGATCGGTGCTGTATTACTGTTGCTGGGAATTGCTTTTACTGCGTATGAATTTGTCTGGATACCCAAGATCAAGCCAGAGTTGGTCAAGGCGGGTAGTTTTGTGCAAACCATCGTGGCCAGTGGCCATGTGGAAAGCCCACACCGCATCAGTATCAGCGCGCAAATCACGGGCACAGTGTCTGATGTGCCGGTACTAGAGGGGCAAACGGTAGAAAAAGGCCAGTTGCTGATTGCATTAGAAAATACAGAGTTGCATTCTGCTTTACGACAAGCACAAGCCAGTGAACAACAAGCCGTGAGCAATTTGCGCCAATTGCGTGAGCTGAAAGCCCCTGTAGCGGTTCAAACCCAAATTCAAGCCGATGCCAACTTCACCAATGCTAAAAACAATCTTGCACGCACGTTAGAGCTCTTTGACAAAGGCTTTATAGGTGCCGCTGCGAGAGATGAAGCTGAGCGTGCATTTCAAATTGCCCAGTCGCAACGCACCATCGACCAGCAGCAATCTGCAAGTTTGCGACCAGGGGGCAGTGAGATGTCCTTAGCCCAAGCCACGGTCAACCAAGCCCATGCGGCAGTGGAGGCCGCGGTTGCAAGGTTGCGCTACAGCACCATTCAAGCGCCAAGGGCTGGTACCTTGATTGCGCGCAGTGTAGAAGT
>CANBZB010000183.1 GCA_947373745.1 Burkholderiales bacterium
GGCTTAGCCTCGTTCAGCCAGCCACTTGAGGGCGCGGGCTTGGGTCTCGCCAGTGGCTTCGTGCGCCACTTCTTCCATCAGCGCTTTGCTGGTGTGCAACTGGCCTAGATTCCACAACTCATCGGCTAAATCGATGCGCACTTGGAACGGGTCATTGCTATTGCCAGAGTCTAGGTTTAAGGAGATATCTGGAATAGAAGGTGTGAAGCGGGGAGCAGGCTCTGCAACTGGCTCAGTGTGGGGGTCTTCGCCTGGGGAGGCAAGAGGATCACGGTCAAATGAAGCGTGCGCGGGGTCGTCCTGGAATGGGGCGTGCGCATGTTCTTCATGCTGGGGCACTTCTTGGTAAGTGTGGGAAGGAATGAAAGGCTGGTGGTGGTCGCCTTGCGGCAAATCCAGGTTGAACTTGACGTTCAGAGGAGGGAGGCCCTCAATATCTGGGTCGTTGTTCAAACTGCGGGCACGTTTGATCCACAAAGCTACCAATACTAAGAACGCAATCAAGGCGCCCGCACCCACTGGGGCTAAGGTGTGGCTGGTTAGGTTGTCTAACCATGGCAGAGACTTTTTATTAGGAACGGGGGCACTGACAGGCACCTCGCCCGAAGCTGCTTCAGAGGCAGTCGCGCTGGCAATTTTGCTCAATTCAGCGACATTGCGACCGATTTCAGCAGCACGGCTGGCAACTTCTTGCGCTTCGCGTTGGCGGGCGATCTTTTCTTCTTCGTTACCTTTTGAGGGCTTTGAGAGCGTCAACTTGTCTTGCGGGCCATTGGCTTTTTTGTTGTCGAGTTGGGCGGAGAGTTTGCCCGTGGTGTCTCTGCTGGCCTGCGGCGCATTGCCGCCAGGTGCCCGGTTGGCAAGCTCGGCGCGGTACTCGTCGAACTCTTTGGCTTGAATCTGGATTTGTTTACGCGCTTCTTCTCTGGAAACCTCTGCGGCTTGTTTGGCCGAGGGCATAGAAATCACCGCGCCCGCCTTGAGGCGGTTGACATTGGATGCGACAAACGCGTCTGGGTTGCTTCGCAACATGGCCAAAAGCATTTGGTCTAAGGAGACGCCGCCTTCTAATTTAGAGACAGCAATTTCACTGGCGGTATCCCCGCGCTCAACGACCAGTTTGTCGGTACCAGAGCCAAACACAGGCATGCTGGCTTTGGACTCGGTTTTGGTTTCTGCTTTGGTGTCAGACAGCGCGATGCTGAATTTTTTAATCAACCGGCCTGTTGACCAGCGCAACTCAACAAGCAAATCGACAAAGTTATTGCTGATGCTTTTGTCGGAGCTGAGTTTTAGGTAATAGCGTCCACCGTCACGGCGCAGCAACTCGACATTGATGTCTAGGGGGGTGCCGTTGGTGTTGGGAAACTCGACTTGGGTAACTTTGTAGATATCGGCAGACGCCATGCCCGCGCGCAACTCAATTTGCTCTTGGATAGAGACGTCATTGAGGTCGATCTCAGCCAGAAGTGGCTCGCCTTTTTTAGACTGCACTACAGGGCTAAAGAAGGTCATGGCCCAGCCAGAACTTGCAAAAGCCAGACTTAGCGCGGCCCCGAGGGCTATTTGACGGAATAAACGGGGCGTGGCGCGGTGGGCAATTTTCATGTGCAAGATATTAACGGGTTTTTCAACGCTCTAACAAAATGCGCAGCATGCGGCGCAACGGTTCCGCAGCCCCCCACAAGAGCTGGTCGCCCACCGTAAAAGCGCCTAAATAGTCGTTGCCCATCGCCAATTTGTGCAAACGACCTACCGGCACGTTCATGGTGCCAGTGATGGCAGCTGGTGTGAGTTCACGTTCGCTGATTTCACGCACGTTGGGCACCACTTTGACCCAATCATTGGCTTGGGCCAAGATGCTTTCGATCTCGTCCATCGGCACGTCTTTTTTGAGTTTGACGGTTAAACCTTGTGAGTGGCAGCGCATCGAGCTGATACGCACGCAAATGCCATCGATCGGAATACTGCCAGCGGTTCTGAATGCGGGGTTGCCCAAAATCTTGTTGCACTCGGCGCCGCCTTTCCATTCTTCCTTGCTTTGGCCGTGCTCGACGGGCACATCGATCCAAGGGATCAAGCTGCCTGCCAACGGCGTATTGCGGAAGTTTTTAGTCGGAAAGCCAGGGTCGCGCAAGGCGGCGGCGACTTTGCGGTCAATATCCAAAATCGCGGACGCGGGATTGGCCAAGTCGTCTTTGACGGCGTCGTGCAGCGTACCCATTTGCGATAGCAGTTCGCGCATGTTCTGGGCGCCAGCGCCCGAGGCCGCTTGGTAGGTCATAGCGCTGATCCATTCGACCAAGCCGTGTTTGAACAAGCCGCCCATGGCCATCAACATCAAACTCACCGTGCAGTTGCCGCCAACCCACACTTTGCCACCCTTGGATAAGGCCGAATCGATCACGTCGCGGTTCACTGGGTCCAAGATGATGACTGCGTCGTCTTCCATGCGCAAGGCAGACGCGGCGTCAATCCAGTGGCCGTTCCAGCCAGCGGCGCGGAGCTTGGGATACACGTCTTTGGTGTAGTCGCCCCCTTGCGCGGTCAGGATGATGTCGCATTTGGCAAGTGCATGGATGTCGTTGGCATCTTGGAGGGTGGTTTCATTCTTCGCCATGGCGGGCGCTTTGCCGCCAGCGTTTGAGGTAGAAAAAAACACAGGCTCGATCAAATCGAAGTCTTTTTCTTGCAACATGCGGTCGATCAAAACCGATCCGACCATGCCGCGCCAGCCTACTAAACCTACTAAATTACCCATGACATCGCCTTTTTTCAAAAATTTTAGTCTTTAGCCCAAGGCCTTGACCACCGCATCACCCATCTGCGAAGTACCCACCTTAGTAGTACCTTCACTGTAAATATCGGTCGTACGTAAACCCGAAGCCAATACTTTCTTCACTGCAGTTTCAATACGGTCTGCAGCCTGTGCTTGGTTCAAGGAGAAGCGCAACATCATGGCGGCACTCAAGATAGTGGCCAACGGATTGGCAATGCCTTTGCCCGCGATGTCCGGTGCGCTGCCGTGGCTCGGTTCGTAGAGCCCTTGGTTTTTGCTGTTCAAACTAGCAGAAGGCAGCATGCCAATAGAGCCTGTGAGCATGGACGCTTCGTCGCTCAAGATATCGCCAAACATATTGCCAGTCACCACCACATCAAAACGCTTAGGCTCTTTCACCAACTGCATCGCAGCGTTGTCGACGTACATGTGGTCCAAGGCGATATCAGGGTACTGCTTACCTACTTCGCTCACGACGTCTTTCCAGAATTGAAAGGTTTCAAGCACATTGGCTTTGTCAACACTCGTTACACGCCCTTCTGTGCCTGCAGCTTTGCGTTTGCGTGCAGCTTGGAAAGCGACATGGGCAATGCGTTCAATCTCAGGCTTGCTATAGCGCATGGTGTCAAACGCCTCTTCAGCGCCGGGGAAGTGCCCGTCTGTTGCGACACGGCGACCGCGCGGTTGGCCAAAGTAAATATCGCCCGTGAGTTCGCGGATGATCA
>CANBZB010000184.1 GCA_947373745.1 Burkholderiales bacterium
CAAGAAAACACGCCTGAGGGCCAAAAAGTCACCATCCGCCCATTGGCTGGTACGCGTCCACGTGGTGCAACGCCAGAAGCAGACAAAGCCGCTGAACTCGAACTCATCAACGACCCGAAAGAACGTGCCGAGCATGTCATGTTGATTGATTTGGCGCGTAACGACATTGGCCGCATCGCACAAATTGGTAGCGTCAAAGTGACCGAAGCCTTTGTGGTCGAGCGCTACAGCCACGTGATGCATATCGTCAGTAACGTCGAAGGTATCTTGCGCGAAGGTGCCGATGGCAAGCCGCTCACCAGCATGGATGTGCTCAAAGCGACGTTTCCTGCCGGCACCTTGACGGGTGCGCCGAAAGTGCATGCGATGGAATTGATCGATCAGCTCGAGCCCACCAAGCGTGGCTTGTACGGCGGCGCTTGCGGCTATTTAAGTTTTGCGGGTGATATGGATGTTGCGATTGCCATCCGCACAGGCATCGTGAAAAACAACACGCTGTATGTGCAAGCTGCTGCAGGTGTCGTAGCCGACTCCATTCCTGAAATGGAATGGCGCGAGACCGAACACAAAGCCCGCGCTTTACTGCGCGCCGCTGAGTTGGTCGAAGAGGGGATGGAATGAAAAAAATCAAACTCCTCATGGTCGACAACTACGACAGTTTCACCTTCAACATCGTGCAGTACTTTGGTGAGTTGGGTGCTGAGGTTGAGGTGTTTCGCAATGACGAAATTACCTTGGAAGGCATTGCAGCGCGACAACCAGACCGCTTGGTGATTTCGCCCGGCCCTTGCTCACCTGCAGAGGCTGGCATTTCGGTTGCTGCGATCCAGCATTTCGCGGGCAAGTTGCCGATTTTGGGTGTGTGCTTAGGTCACCAAAGCATTGGCGCGGCATTTGGCGGACAGATCGTGCGTGCGCAAACTTTGATGCACGGCAAAACCAGTGTGATCCATACGACCCAAGAGGGCGTGTTTGCTGGATTGCCAGAAACCTTCATGGTGAACCGCTACCACTCGCTGGCGATTGAGCGCCAACATTGCCCCGCATGTTTAAAAGTCACTGCGTGGACGGACGACGGCGAAATCATGGGCGTGCGCCACAGGGAGCTCGATATCCAAGGCGTGCAGTTTCACCCTGAATCCATCTTGACCGAACATGGCCATGCTATGTTGAAAAACTTTTTGTAAGGCCTTGTCACTATGACCGCACCCCATGCCATCACGCCGCAAGAAGCGTTGCAGCGCGTGATCGAACACCGTGAAATTTTTCACGACGAAATGCTCCACATCATGCGTCTCATCATGGGCGGTGAAATGTCGCCCGTGTTGATGGCTGCTTTTATCAGCGCTTTGCGCGTGAAAAAAGAAACCATCGGCGAGATCACCGCGGCCGCGCAAGTGATGCGCGAGTTCTCGACCAAAGTGCAGGTGGCCGATACAAAACACATGGTCGATATTGTGGGTACTGGTGGCGATGGTTCGCATACTTTCAACATCTCCACCTGCTCCATGTTTGTCGTGGCCGCGGCGGGCGCCAAAGTCAGCAAGCACGGTGGCCGCAGTGTGAGCAGCAAGAGCGGCAGTGCCGATGTGCTCGAGAGTTTGGGCGTGCAAATCAATTTGCCGCCTGACCAAATCGCCGCGTGCCTCAAAGAAGTTGGCATTGGTTTTATGTTTGCGCCGAATCACCATCCTGCAATGAAGAACGTAGCGCCCGTGCGCAAAGAGTTGGGTGTACGCACGCTCTTCAATATCTTGGGGCCACTCACCAACCCGGCTGGCGCACCGAATATTTTGATGGGCGTGTTTCACCCTGACTTGGTCGGTATCCAAGTGCGCGCCTTAGAGCGCTTGGGTGCTGAACATGCTTTGGTGGTCTACGGGCAAGATGGTTTGGACGAGGTCTCTTTGGGCGCCGCCACTTGGGTGGGTGAACTGAAAAACGGAAAAATTACCGAATACGAAATACATCCAGAAGATTTTGGATTCGCCATGAGCAGCAACCGTGCCTTGCGGGTCGAAACGCCCGAGCAATCGCGCGCCATGCTGCAAGGCGTGCTCGACAACCAAGAAGGCCCCGCCCGCGATATCGTGGTGTTCAACTCCGCCGTGGCTTTGTATGCGGCCAATGTGGTCGAGAGCATCGAAGCCGGCTTAGCCCCTGCGCGTGCTGCGCTTGCCAGTGGCGCTGCAAAAGCCAAACTCCAGCAATTGATTGCCCGCACACAACAAACTGCCAAAGTTTGAAGCCGGCGCCTCACTAGAAAAAACCATGTCTGATATTTTGAAAAAAATTGTTGAGGTCAAGCACCAAGAAGTGGCTGCTGCTTTGAAGCGCAAACCCTTGCACGCGATGCGCGCCGATGCCGAGAGCCGTGTGCTCACGCGTGACTTTGTTGGCGCCATGCGCAACAAGATTGCACAAGGCTTGCCCGCGGTGATTGCCGAAGTCAAAAAAGCCAGTCCGTCCAAAGGTGTGTTGCGGGCCGACTTCATTCCCGCAGACATCGCGCAAAGCTATGCTGAGCATGGTGCGGCGTGCTTGTCGGTGCTGACTGATAAAGAGTTTTTCCAGGGCAGTGTGGACTACCTCAAGCAAGCGCGTGCCTCATGCGATTTGCCCGTGTTGCGCAAAGACTTTATGGTCGACCCTTACCAAGTGTTTGAAGCGCGCGTCATGGGCGCCGACTGCATTTTGCTGATCGCTGCATGCTTGGATGACGCGCAAATGGCTGAGCTAGAGGCTATAGCGCGTAGCTTGGATATGGCGGTCTTAGTGGAAGTGCACGACGCCGAAGAATTGCAACGCGCTTTGAAACTCAAAACCCCGCTGATCGGTGTGAACAACCGCAATCTGCGTACCTTTGAGGTGTCGCTGCAAACTACGTTGGACTTGATGAAAGATGTGCCCGCGGACCGCTTGTTGGTAACCGAGAGCGGCATCTTGACTTCTGAGGATGTCCGCTTTATGCGTGATGCAAATGTGCACGCGTTTTTGGTGGGTGAGGCCTTTATGCGGGCTGAAGATCCTGGGCTTGCGTTGGCTGGGCTGTTTGGACTTTGAGCGCTGGCGTTTTGCAACGAACCCCCTCAATGGCAACTCTAGCTGCATGGCAACCAAGTTCTTGGCACGTCCATCCAGAATGGCAAACAGTTCTCAACGCTTTTTGGCGCTCTACTGAAGGCGAAAGGCTGGCGCAATTTGTGTCGACCCGTTTGAGTGGCGGTGCTGTGGTTTATCCAGCACATCCGCTGTGGGCTTTGCAGCTGACGCCACTGTCTGCCGTGCGCGTGGTGATCTTGGGCCAAGACCCTTATCACGGACCCGGCCAAGCGCAGGGCTTGTCGTTTTCTGTGGCGGATGGCGTGAAGTTCCCGCCGTCTTTGCGCAATATCTTCAAAGAATTGCAGCGCGATTTGCACCAACCCGTGCCCATGAGCGGATCTTTGGAAGCATGGGCGAG
>CANBZB010000185.1 GCA_947373745.1 Burkholderiales bacterium
GTCGCCATTGAGTTGTGCAAGCAAGGTGTCGAAAAAAACCACCCGCTTCGCAGCGCCAAAGCCAGTGAAAAAAGCATTGGAGTGTGCAGAGCGTCGGCTGCCATCCATCACAAAAAAGCCTTTGGCTGTGAAACCAGCGCGAGACATCAATGCATTCACGCGCGCTTTGAGGGTGTCGTCTTCAAGCGGGGTGAACTTATTAAACAGCGGCATGATCACATTGGGTGCGATCCACATGACAAATAATTGATAAGCAACCAATGCGCCCCATGCCCAGACCCACCACCATGCGCCGCCTGCTTCCATCAGCCATAACACTAGCCACACAATGGGCAAGCCTAAGATCAAACCGACTGCAATGCCTTTTAGTAGGTCACTCACCCACAAGGCAGGCGTTGTTTTATTAAATCCAAATCGCTGTTCCACACTGAATGTTTGGTACAGCGACAAAGGCAAGCCAATCAATCCACCGACCAACATAAAAGCCAGCACCAAAACCAATTGCTGACCCATGCCCGGTCCCATGAGTTGCAATGTGACTTGGTTGAGGAAATCTAAGCCCCCCAACAAAGTCCAAGCTAAAAGGGTGGCTGCATCTAAAGCAAGATCGATCAAACCTACGCGCGCTTTTTCTAATGTGTAGTCAGCGGCTTTTTGATGCGACTCCAGCGTGATCGTGTCTGCAAAAGCAACGGGCACTGCATCACGGTGCTGCGCGACGTGGCGTACTTGGCGCGAAGCCAACCATAACTTGGTTAACAAATTGGCAACTAGCAGCACTGCAAGTGCCACACTCATTGAAAGAGAAGAATTCATCATGGGTGGAAGTTTAGATGAATGTACGTAACCTGCCTGACCTTGGGGATGCACGACAATCTACGCTATGCCTAATACTTCTAACGCCCCTACTGATCCAACTGCACATACGCAGCTCACGCTGGCTAAATCCGACCTCAATCTTGTTTGGTTGGATTGCGAAATGTCTGGTCTCGAACCAGACCGTGACCGTTTGTTAGAAATCGCAGTGATTGTGACCAGTCCCGATCTGTCCATTCGTATCGAAGGCCCTGTCTTGGTGATCCATCAAAGTGATGAAGTTCTCTCCAAAATGGACGCTTGGAACCGAGGCACGCACGGCAAAAGTGGTTTGACAGAAAAAGTGAAAGCTTCGACTGTGACCGAGCAAGAAGCGCAAGACGCGTTGATTGCCTTCATCAAACCCTATGTGTCTAAGGGCGTCTCACCCATGTGCGGCAACACCATCGGGCAAGACCGGCGCTTCTTAAACAAATACATGCCTAAATTGGAAGCTTGGTTCCATTACCGCAACTTAGACGTCAGCACGCTTAAAGAGCTGGCACGCAGATGGAAACCCGATGTCTTCAATGCCTTCAAAAAAGCTCAAAAACACACGGCGTTAGCCGATGTGCACGAGTCCATAGACGAGATGCTGCACTACAAAAAGCACTTCTTGAATTTAAATTAGGTAAAAACCCGAAGCTGTGGCACAATAGCGGTCTTCGCTAAAAAATTAGCGAATTTTGCACATCTCCCTTCATACATCGGGCTCCTTGAATTGAGTCCCACGCGCTGAACAAGCCCTCCAGGGCCAGAGCAGGTTTCGTTTGATGGTTGATGTTTTTTAACCAAGAACGGAGCTAGCCGCAAACTTTGCGGTGCTCGCGTGTGAGAAAACCATGACTGACGCTTTTGAAGTGACGGGCGAATCTACGCTTGTCGAACCTATCTCTTCTGTTTTAGACGATCTGGCTACGGCCGTTGATGTTCAAGAAACAGTGGACACCACCCCTAACGGATTTGTCACACTCGGGCTTGCGCCTGAACTGGTGCAAGCTGTTGCAGATTTGGGCTACACACAGCCCACAACTGTGCAACTCAAAACCATCCCATTGGCTTTGCCATCGGACAATGCTGACGCCAAAAAAGGCTATATCGACCTGATGGTCTCAAGCCAAACAGGTAGCGGTAAAACTGCTGCGTTTTTGTTGCCGGTTATCCATACCTTGTTAATGCAACTCTCGGAAGCCGAAGCGGCAGACCGCGCTGCCTATGAAAAATCAGTGGCTGATGCGATTGCCAAAGGCGAAGAGCCACCCAAAAAAGCCAAACGCAAAGACCCCACCAATGTGCGTAATTTCAAAGCGCCAACTCCAGGTGCTTTGATTGTGTGTCCCACACGCGAACTCGCGCAGCAAGTGGCACATGACGCGATTGATTTGGTCAAACATTGCCGCGGTTTGCGTGTAGCCAATGTGGTCGGTGGTATGCCTTACCAATTGCAAATTGCCAAGTTGCAAAACGCCAATTTGGTAGTGGCCACTCCAGGCCGTTTGTTGGATTTGCAACGTTCGATGCAAATCAAACTAGACAAAGTGCAATTCTTGGTAGTCGACGAAGCTGACCGCATGTTGGATCTCGGCTTTGCCGATGATTTGGCTGAAATCAACCAACTCACGATCGACCGCAAACAAACCATGATGTTTAGCGCGACATTTGCGCCACGTATTCAACAACTGGCAACGCGCGTGATGCGCCAACCCCAGCGCGTGCAGATCGATTCACCACAAGAAAAGCACAACAACATTCGCCAAGTGTTGCATTGGGCAGACAACGCTCACCACAAGCGTAAATTGCTCGACCATCTCTTGCGCGACACCACGATCAACCAAGCGATTGTGTTTGCCAGCACCCAAATCGAATGTGACGGATTGGCCAACGATTTGCAACAAGACGGTTTCTCTGCCGTGGCTTTGCATGGCGCTTTGAGCCAAGGCTTGCGTAACCGCCGCTTGATGGCTCTGCGTCAAGGCCAAGTGCAGTTCTTGGTAGCGACAGACGTGGCTGCGCGCGGTATTGATGTGCCCACCATCACCCACGTATTCAACTTCGGTTTGCCTATGAAATCAGAAGACTACACCCACCGTATTGGCCGCACTGGCCGTGCAGGGCGTGATGGTTTGGCGGTGACATTGGCCGAGTTCCGCGACAAACGGAAAATTTACGACATCGAAGCATTCACCCGCCAGCCCTTCACGGCTGAAGTTATTCCTGGCTTAGAGCCCACACAACGTGTTGAACGCGGCCGTGACTTCGCACCACGCAAAGGCGCTGGCAAATTTGATGCGCCACGTCGTAACCACGGCGGTGGTTTCGGTGGAAAAGGTGGTGGCGGTTTTGGTGGCGGTCATCACGGCGGCGGGTCTAACTTTGGCGGACGCAGTGAAGGCAACTTCGGCGGTCGTAGCGAGGGTGGCTTTGGTGGAAATCCAGCTGGCAAAAGCGGCGGCGGTTTTGGCGGCGATAACCGCTTTGCCGCAGCGCCTGCACGCAGTTTTGACGACCGTCCTGCACGCGGACCACGTCCTGTATTTGAAGGCGATCGTTCACC
>CANBZB010000186.1 GCA_947373745.1 Burkholderiales bacterium
GGCGGCCGACGATAAATCGGCTGCAGGTTTATTGATCCAACGTTTGCCTATCAAGGGCGAAGGCAATTTAGCCGCTAAAGCCAGTATGGAAGATGAAGATGAAATTGGTCGTAACGAAGACTACAACCGTATTTCGATCTTGGCTGCCAGTTTGAAAAGCGAAGAGTTGCTGCAATTGGACGCCAACACGATTTTGCGGCGACTATTTTGGGAAGAGAAATTGTTTCGCTTAGAAACCATAACACCTAGTTTTGCCTGCTCTTGTAGCCGCGAACGTGTCAGCAACATGATTCGCAGCTTAGGCGCGGATGAAGTGGAAAGTATTTTGTCTGAACGCAATGACGTCGAAGTGGGCTGCGACTTTTGCGGTCAGCAATACCGATTTGATGCCGTAGACGCCGCGCAAATATTTACCAGCGTTGACAAGCAAGTGCCTGGTAGTTCAGCGATTCAGTAAATTATTTTTTGTGTGAAACCAGTTGGGTAAACAACTGGTGCTCGCAAAGTCCGTCGCCGCATGTTTCGCATGGGCCTGTCCAACGCACTGGAATGTCATTGCGTCTTAGTGCTTGCGCCCATTGTGGTGCTTGGGTTGCAAGGCAAAACAATGCGTTTTGTAAACGCTGAGAGCCTTCTCCATAAACAACTTGAAACGACATGCCTTGCGCTTGTAGGCCAGCGCGGAGTTGTTGATCTAAAACTGATTGCATCTCGCTTGAAGAGCTTACATCAAGGCCACACAGCAAGGCGATATCTTCTTGGCTTAAGGTTGGAAGATCTGGGCTGTCTGCAACTTCTAAAGGGATGTCTTGGCTTTGTAAAAATTTTCTAAGCACCAGCGACAATTCGGTTTTACCTGTAGCGGGTGCGCCGAGGATGGCGACTTTCATACGTTGAACCCGTTAACGGCGTCTGCAACTGTTTGTTGCACTTGGGCATTCACTTCAAGATTAACGCGCAATCTGCACAAAGATTTCATTGGGCTTGACCATGCCAATCTCTGCTCTGGCACGTTCTTCCACCATCTCTAAACCATCTTTCAAGTCGTGTAACTCGGCGCCTAGCCGTTCATTGGCAAGTTGGGCGGCTTGGTTATGTTGCTTTTGCTCTTTGAGTTGTTGGCGAAGGCGCATCACATCGGGCAAACTCCCACGACCAAACCACAACTGGCCTTGCAGCACGACCAGCAGTGCAATCAAGACCATGTGAATAGGGCGCAGGATAGTGAACATGTAGACAGAGAAATTTTCTGGGTAGGAAGTTTATGGCGGCTAGCCTTTGAGGTTGTAAAAAGCGGAGCGGCCTGGATACACCGCCACATCGCCCAAGTCTTCCTCAATACGCAAGAGTTGGTTGTATTTCGCCATACGGTCAGAGCGGCTCATGGACCCAGTTTTAATTTGTCCAGCATTCAAACCCACGGCAATGTCTGCAATGGTGGAGTCTTCGGTTTCGCCAGAGCGGTGACTGATTACGGCTGTGTAGCCCGCACGTTTAGCCATCTCAATGGCCGCGAAAGTCTCAGTCAAGGTGCCGATTTGGTTGATCTTGATAAGGATGGAATTGGCAATCCCTTTTTCAATGCCTTCTTGGAAAATTTTGGTGTTCGTCACGAATAAATCGTCACCCACAATTTGTACTTTTTTCGCCAAGCGGTCAGTCAGAACTTTCCAGCCATCCCAATCACCTTCCGCCATCGCGTCTTCAATGCTGATGATGGGGTATTTGTCGCACCAAGTGGCCAACATGTCGGTCCATTGTTGGGCGCTCAGTTGTAAGCCTTCGCCTTCCAAGTGGTATTTGCCATCTTTATAAAACTCGCTGGCTGCGCAATCTAAACCGATGGCGATTTGCTCGCCCGCTGTGTAGCCTGCCGCGGCGATGGCGTCCAAGATCATTTGGATGGCGGCTTCGTGGTTAGTGACGTTGGGCGCAAAACCGCCTTCGTCGCCCACCGCAATGCTCATACCTTTGTCATGGATGATTTTCTTGAGTGCGTGAAACACCTCGGCGCCATAACGCACGGCTTCTCTGAAATTGGGAGCGCCGACGGGGATGATCATGAACTCTTGTAAGTCCAAGTTGTTGTTCGCATGCGCGCCACCGTTGATCACGTTCATCATGGGCACAGGCAGTTGGTTGGCATGCATGCCACCAAAGTAGCGATACAAAGGCAAACCAGACTCTTCAGCAGCAGCGCGCGCTACAGCCATGGACACTGCCAAGATGGCATTGGCACCCAAGCGGCTTTTGTTGTCGGTGCCGTCTAAGTCGATCAAGGTTTTGTCGAGGAAGGCTTGTTCAGAAGCGTCTAAGCCTAAAACGGCTTCTGAAATTTCGGTATTGATGTGCTCCACAGCTTTTAAAACGCCTTTACCGAGGTAGCGGCTGTTGTCGCCATCGCGCAACTCAATCGCTTCGCGGCTACCTGTGGAAGCACCTGATGGCACTGCCGCGCGGCCCATCGTTCCCGACTCCAGTAACACGTCACATTCCACGGTGGGGTTCCCACGGCTGTCCAAAATTTCTCTTGCGACGATATCTACGATTGCACTCATTGGTTATCTCTCACAGCTAAAGTTAAAAATCAAATACCGAAATTGTTTTCAAGGAAGGCGTGTTTTTTGGTGACGCGATCAATGTCTTGCAGCGTTTCAAGCAAGGCGCGCATGTGTTTGAGAGGGACGGCGTTGGGACCGTCGCTCATGGCTACTGCAGGGTTGGGGTGGGTTTCCATAAAAAGACCTGCCACACCAACAGCAACAGCAGCCCGCGCTAAAACCGGCACCATTTCGCGTTGACCACCGGAGCTTGTGCCTTGACCGCCTGGCAATTGCACCGAGTGGGTCGCGTCAAACACCACGGGTGCATTCGTTTCGCGCATGATGCTCAAACTTCGCATATCAGAGACGAGGTTGTTGTAACCAAAACTCGCACCGCGTTCACAGGCCATGAAGTTGTTGTCGTTCAGACCCGCTTCACGCGCTGCGGCACGCGCTTTGTCGATGACGTTTTTCATGTCATGCGGCGCTAAGAACTGGCCTTTTTTGATGTTGACGGGTTTGCCTGAGCGCGCGACTGCATGGATGAAATCGGTTTGTCGGCATAAAAAAGCAGGCGTTTGCAATACGTCGACTACTTGTACCACGTGCGCAATTTCCGCTTCGCTGTGCACATCGGTGAGGATAGGCAGTTGGAGTTCGCGACGAACTTTTGCCAAGATCTCCAAACCCTTTTCCATGCCCGGTCCACGAAATGTGGTGCCGCTAGAACGGTTGGCTTTGTCGTAGCTTGATTTAAAGATAAATGGTATACCTAATGCAGAGGTTATTTCTTTCAAAGTACCTGCAGTGTCCATTTGGAGTTGTTCAGACTCCACCACACAAGGGCCCGC
>CANBZB010000187.1 GCA_947373745.1 Burkholderiales bacterium
TACTGCCGGCCAACACCATGGACATGACCCCACATTTCCCGATTTACCTCGATTACGCATCGACCAATCCGGTCGACCCCCGCGTGGTCGACGCCATGATTCCCTGGTTGCGAGAGCACTTTGGCAATCCTGCCTCGCGAAGCCATGCATGGGGTTGGGAAGCAGAAGAAGCGGTAGAAAAAGCCCGCGCTGACGTCGCCGCCTTGATCGGCGCTGACCCCCGTGAAATCGTTTGGACCTCCGGCGCGACCGAGTCCAACAACCTCGCCATCAAAGGCGCGGCGCATTTCTACCAAACCAGGGGCAAGCACCTCATCACCGTCAAAACCGAGCACAAAGCGGTTTTGGACACCATGCGTGAACTCGAGCGCCAAGGCTTTGAGGTGACTTACCTCGACGTGCAAGCTGACGGCTTGATCGACATGGACGTCCTCAAAGCGGCGATTCGCAAAGACACCATCCTGATCAGCGTCATGTTCGTCAACAACGAAATCGGCGTGATCCAAGACATTCCGGCCATCGGTACGCTGTGCCGTGAAAAAGGCATCATCTTCCACGTCGATGCCGCACAGGCCACTGGCAAAGTGGAAATCGATATGGAAGCCTTGCCCGTTGATTTGATGAGCCTCGCTTCACACAAAACTTACGGCCCCAAAGGCATAGGCGCTTTGTATGTGCGTCGTAAACCCCGTGTACGTTTAGAAGCGCAAATGCACGGCGGTGGCCATGAGCGCGGCATGCGCAGCGGCACTTTGCCAACCCACCAGTGCGTGGGCATGGGTGAAGCCTTCCGCATCGCCAAACTCGATATGGCCCAAGACCTCGCCAAAGCCAAAGCTTTGAGCAAGCGTTTGCTTGACGGCTTAACAGGCATCGAACAAGTCTTTATCAACGGCCACTTAGAAAAACGTGTGCCGCACAACCTCAACATCAGTTTTAACTATGTGGAAGGTGAGTCGCTCATCATGGGTATCAAAGGCTTGGCGGTCTCTTCGGGCTCTGCGTGCACCTCTGCTAGCTTAGAGCCCAGCTATGTGTTGCGCGCCTTGGGTCGCAGCGACGAATTGGCCCACAGCAGTTTGCGCATGACCGTTGGTCGCTTTTCGACCGAAGAAGAAATCGACTACGCGATTGAGACGATCAAACTCAACGTCGCCAAACTGCGTGACTTAAGCCCGCTGTGGGATATGTACAAAGAAGGCATCGATATCTCGACCATCCAATGGGCTGCGCATTAATTAGCATTTAGAAAAATTAGGACAAAAAATGGCTTATTCAGAAAAAGTAATCGACCACTACGAAAACCCCCGCAACGTCGGTTCGTTTGAAAAGGGTGATGACTCTGTCGGTACCGGCATGGTCGGTGCGCCCGCCTGTGGCGACGTGATGAAGTTGCAAATCAAAGTCAACCCCACCACTGGCGTGATCGAAGACGCACGCTTCAAAACCTATGGTTGTGGTTCAGCCATTGCTTCTTCTTCCTTGGTAACGGAATGGGTCAAAGGCAAAACGCTAGACCAAGCCGCTGCTTTGAAGAACAGCGAAATCGCTGAAGAACTCGCACTACCGCCTGTGAAAATCCACTGCTCTATCTTGGCGGAAGACGCCATCAAAGCCGCAGTCGAAGACTACAAAAAGAAACACGCGCATTAATTTCTTCTAGGTATCTCCATGGCTGTCACCCTGACCGAATCTGCTGCAAAGCACGTTAACCGCTACCTTGCCAAACGTGGCAAAGGCTTGGGCGTGCGTTTGGGCGTCAAAACCACAGGTTGCTCTGGCTTGGCCTACAAACTCGAATATGTTGACGCATCAGAGCCTGAAGACGTCATCTTTGAAGACCAGGGCGTCAAAGTCTTGGTCGACCCCAAAAGCTTGGCCTATATCGACGGTACCCAACTCGACTTTGTGCGCGAAGGCCTCAACGAGGGCTTTAAGTTTTCTAATCCGAACGAACGCGACCGCTGCGGCTGCGGCGAGTCGTTCCGCATCTAAGGTGGTGGATGCGGTAGGTCCGTTGTCGGCGCAACTTGCCGTCAGCGATTTCGAACTCTTTGACATTCCAAAACAGTTCGCCCAAGACCGCGCTGTGTTAGACGCGCGTTGGAAAAACCTGCAACGCGAAGCGCACCCCGACAAATTTTCTGCACAAGGTACAGCTGCCCAGCGCGTAGCGATGCAATGGTCGGTGCGGATCAACGAAGCCTACCAGCGCCTCAAAGACCCACTGCGCCGTGCTGCTTATTTGTGTGAACTTGCTGGCGCGCCTATTAACGCAGAGAACAACACCGCCATGCCTGCGGAGTTCTTGATGCAACAAATGCAGTGGCGTGAAGAGTTGGACGATGCCAGTACGGCGGATGCCCTTGAGAATTTGCATCAAGAAGTTCTAACAACCCGTGCCTCTGCATTGGCCGATTGCGAAGCGCTCATTGACCAAACCCAAGACTTTGCCCAAGCCGCGCAAAAGGTGAGGGCGCTCATGTTTATCGAACGCTTTGTCAAAGACATTGACACGCGTCTTGACCAACTTGACGCGGCCTAAATATCACCTAGACGACTCTCTATAGCCATACTTAAAGCGACAATACATTTCTATGGCTTTGTTACAAATTTCTGAACCTGGACAAGCACCTGATCCGCACCAACGGCGTATCGCGGTGGGCATTGATTTAGGTACCACCCATTCATTGGTCGCTAGCGTGCGTAACTCTGTGGCCGAGTGTTTGCCAGATGCACAGGGCCAAGTTATCTTGCCCTCTGCAGTGCGCTATTTGGACAACGATGGCAGACAAATTGGCAACGACGCCTTACGCGCGCAAGCTGAAGACCCACAAAACACACTCGTCTCTGTCAAACGGTTTATGGGCCGCGGACTCAAAGATATCGCCAATGCCGACAAACTGCCCTACCAGTTTGTCGACAAGCCTGGCATGCTGGCCATACAAACCCGCGCAGGCGAAAAATCTCCCGTTGAAGTCAGCGCCGAAATATTAGCGACTTTGCGTTTTCGTGCGGAGGACACTTTCGACGACGATTTGTATGGCGCAGTTATCACCGTGCCCGCCTACTTTGACGACGCACAACGCCAAGCAACCAAAGACGCTGCACAACTCGCTGGACTCAATGTTTTGCGTTTGATCAACGAGCCTACAGCTGCTGCTATTGCGTATGGCCTAGACCAATCCAGCGAAGGCGTGTATGCCGTCTACGACTTAGGTGGTGGCACTTTTGATATTTCTATTTTGCGTTTGACGCGCGGTGTGTTTGAAGTGCTCGCGACGGGGGGTGACTCTGC
>CANBZB010000188.1 GCA_947373745.1 Burkholderiales bacterium
TCAGCCAATTGGTACATGATCATGTGGTCTGAACGGCTTTCCCACAAGGGTTCGATGACTTTTTCGCGCCATTGAACGGAGCGGTTTGAAGCCGTGCAAGAGCCACTGGTTTCAAACTGGGTCGCTGCTGGTAACAAATAGACAGCGCGGTTGGGGTTCGCATCTTCTGGTTTCCCAGGCATAGCGGCCATCGCCGCTGTGGCGGATGGATAAGGGTCGACGACGACCAATAAATCCAACTTGTCCATCGCGCGCTTCATCTCCAAACCACGGGTTTGGGAATTGGGCGCATGGCCCCAATAAAAAACGCCTTTGAGGTTGCTGTCTTGGTCGATCAACTCGTTTTTTTCGAGGACGCCGTCGATCCAGCGCGAGACGGTGATGCCTGGCTTGCTCATCATGCCGGGGTTGGCGAAGCGACCTTTGAGCCAATCGAATTCCACACCCCACGCTTTGGCGAAGTGTTTCCAAGAACCTTCGACGAGACCGTAATAGCCTGGGAGTGAGTCGGGGTTAGGACCGACGTCGGTCGCGCCTTGCACGTTGTCGTGGCCACGGAAAATGTTGGTGCCGCCTCCCGACTTGCCGACGTTGCCCAAAGCCAACTGCAAGATACAAGAGGCACGCACGATGGCGTTACCAATCGTGTGTTGGGTTTGGCCCATACACCAGACGATGGTGCCGGGGCGGTTTTCGTGCAACCAAGTCGCTACCTTGAGCAATTGCTCAGGGCCTACGCCACAGGCTTCTTCGACTTTATCGGGCGTCCACTTGGCCAAGACTTCTTCTTTGACTTTGTCCATACCGTAGACACGGTCGTTGATGTATTTTTTGTCTTCCCAGCCGTTCTTGAAAATGATGTGCAACAAGCCAAACAAGAAAGCGATGTCTGAGCCTGAACGGATGCGCACGTATTCGTCCGCTTTGGCCGCTGTGCGTGTAAAGCGTGGATCGACCACGATCATCTTGCAGCCGTTTTCTTTGGCGTGGAGCATGTGCAGCATAGAGACGGGGTGCGCCTCGGCTGCGTTAGAGCCGATGTACATCGCGACCTTGCTGTTTTGCATGTCGTTGTACGAGTTGGTCATCGCGCCGTAGCCCCAGGTATTGGCTACGCCCGCCACCGTGGTGGAGTGGCAAATACGGGCTTGGTGGTCGCAGTTGTTGGAGCCAAAGTAGCTGACAAACTTGCGCAGCAAATAGGCTTGTTCGTTGTTGTGCTTGGACGAGCCAATCCAGTAAACGCTGTCGGGTCCACTGGTTTTGCGCAAGTCGAGCAACTTGGCAGAGATTTCGTTCAGCGCGGTATCCCAGCTGATGCGCTCGTACTTGCCGTTGACCAGCTTCATCGGATAGCGCAAACGGAACTCGCCGTGGCCGTGCTCACGCAATGCGGCGCCCTTGGCGCAATGCGCACCTAAATTGATGGGGGAATCGAACACGGGTTCTTGGCGAACCCAAACGCCGTTTTCGACTACGGCATCAACCGCACAACCGACGGAGCAGTGGGTACACACCGTGCGTTTGACTTCAATTTTTCCAGTGCCGTCGCCAGCGCCAGCGCTGGCAGCATCTGCTTTTTTCACCAAACTAAGTTGGGTTGCCGCCAGACCCACGCCAACGCCCAAACCGGAGCGACGCAAAAAGCCGCGTCGGTCTAAGGTGGGTAATGCTTGGGACAAACCGCGTTGCAGTCGGTCGACAAAGACGGACTGAGCAGGCTGAGCAGGCTGAGCAGAAGTGCTGGAAGAAGAATTTTTACGGGTTAACAACATAGTGGCTCCTGTACTCAGACGCGGGTGGTCTGGTAATAGCGTTTCACGTGCTCACTCAAGCTGTAGCCGCCACCGTTTTCAGGCGCGGGCGGGAGTTTTGCAGTTTGCGGGGCTTGGCTGCCCATATTGGGCAAGGTGGTCACAGCCACAGCTGCAGCGCTTGCAGCAGCTGCACCCATGAAAAATCCGCGTCGCGATGACGCGGACTGTTGCAGTGCTGGGGTGGCGTTGGGGGCGTTTTTCATCGGTCGATCCTCGCAATATCCGTATGTATACAGATTCAGCGGCTACTTTAAGACCATTACAACCCTTATGACTAGGTAGTAACGCTAGTTTGTCGCCTAGTTGACCAATGCCACTTGCCCATCAAGGGTAATTGCAGAGGATTTTTTTATATGTAGATCTTTGACGCATTCACCCTTGAATGCACGTTTTACGGCAAGCGCTAAGCCATCAAATCGAATGCCTGAGATTCAACACTTACAAGCGAACGCGTCAGTTCTGCCAATGCCGCATAAAACCGCGCACGTGGATTAGCTTGCACCGCATCGCAAAAGGCTGGCACCCATGGCTGGATATGAGCGGCGAAGAATTTAGCCTGTTGCGTCAGGTTAGAAACCGACACATCGTCGCCCGCGATTAAAAAACGCATCACTTCGCAGACATAAGAAATATGGTCTTCTGTTTCCGACATCAAAGTGGCATCTCGGGTCAAGCCCAAAGCATGTAAATCTTCGCGCAGTTTGGCCAGCGGCTTTTCGTTCAAAAACCCACTGATGAAATGCGAGGCGAACGCATAGACCTCGGGCTTGCCGACGCCGCCAAATAAAGCGTCGTGCTCTTTTTGGATGGCCGCGTCGTCCATCTCGCGCGCCACGCCCACCAGTTGTCGCCATGGCTCTTCTAAAAATCCGCCCGCCGCCGGTGCCTCGGTCGCCGCGACGCGCAATTGCGCCAGCAACTCAGTGCGACTGGGGACATAGAACAACTCAGCGATCACGCCATAGAGTTCGGCGCGCGCGGTTTCTTCGTCAAGGGCGGAGCTGGAAGGTGGTTGGGTCATGTGATTTTTTGCTCGTCACCGGCAGAGTAAATATCGATCACGCGGCAGTCGCCACACATTTTGAGCCGCTCTAAAGCTGCGCCTTGGAACATGGCATGTCCCGCTAATTTGCCCAACATGGCTTCCACGCCTTTGAGCGTACCGAAAGGTTTTTTGCAACGGATGCAGCCATAGGGCTGGGTTTCGTTGACAACCCGTGGCTCTTTGCGCTGCGGCGTCAACAACAGACGCGACGTTAAATCAATCGCTTTTTCTGGGCAGGTCGTCACGCAAAGGCCGCATTGCACACAGTTTTTTTCTACAAAGCGCAATTGGGGCGCTTGGGTGTTGTCTTGCAAGGCTTGCGCGGGGCAGGCGCTCACGCAACTCATGCACAAGGTGCAGGCGTCTTTGTGGATGTTGACCGTACCGAACAAGGCGC
>CANBZB010000189.1 GCA_947373745.1 Burkholderiales bacterium
CACCTGCGGATAAAGCAAGCGCAACCGCAATTCACGCTTCATGCGTGTATTCACCAAGCGGCGCGATTCGCTCATAAAGCTCATTTGCATTTCGCCTAATTCAAGTTTGGCTTTTGCACGGCTGATGCGCGGAGGCTTAGGCAAACCATACACCCCTGCCGCCATATCGAAATAGTCGCCCATCAGCATTTGGCTGTTGTCGTTGATGTTGTAGGTGCGTTGTGTTTTGCCACGCCACATGGCTAACTGGCAAGCACGGGCTAAATCATTCGCGTGGATATGGTTAGTGAACACATCGTCTTGCTTTTGCAAAACTGCTGTGCCTCGCGCTAATCGGTCACGGGGTGTTCCGCCCACACGGTCATTGGCATAGATACCAGGTATACGCAATATGCTCATTCGCACAGCATTGCCGCGTATACGCGCCAGATGGCGCAAGCGTTGTTCAGCATCCACTCTGCGTTGGGCTCGGCTGGTTTTGGGGTTGGTTGGACGCGACTCTGTGACCCATTCGCCATCGCAGTCTCCATAAACGCCACTGGTAGAACCATAGACCACACTGCTTGGAGCTGTTCGCAACATCAACGCACGGGCTAGCGCTAATGTGCGGGGATCATGGTGGCCTTGCAGTGGAGGTGGGGCCAAATGCACCACACGCGTGGCAAGGCCAGCCAAGCGTTTCAAACTACTGGGTTGATCCAAATTACCTAAGAGGGGTGTGATGCCCGCATCACGCAGTTCAGTGGTTCTTTGCTGTTGCGAAGTCAATGCAAAAGTTCGCATATGGCGTTGCACACGCGCTAAACGCATGCCAACGTCGCCACATCCGATGATGAGGAGTCGCTCACGTCTAAATCGTGCGGGCAACGCGCCCAAAGGAGTCTGATTGGAAGGCAAAATACGTCTTAGCTAAAAGTTCAAGGATAACCAAAGATGCGTTTTCAGATTTCTGTGCAACCCAGTGGCCGTTCTTTTGATGCGGGCTCTGATGAAACTCTCCTCATGGCAGGTCTTCGCCAAGGCGTTGGCCTACCGTATGGCTGCAAAGATGGCGCCTGCGGTTCTTGCAAATGCAAGAAATTATCGGGCAACGTGGTTCACGGCACGCACCAAAGCAAAGCCTTAAGCGAAGAGGAAGAAGCCAATGGCATGGTGCTGACTTGCTGTGCAACAGCACAAAGCGATGTCGTACTCGAATCGCGCCAAGTGGTTGAGGCTGGCGCATTCCCTATCAAGAAGATGCCTGTGCGCATTATTTCTTTAGAAAAAAAATCGCCTGATGTGATGCTGGTCAAACTGCAACTGCCAGCCACAGAAGTCATGCAGTACCACGCTGGCCAGTATGTTGACTTTTTATTGCGCGATGGGAGTCGCCGCAGTTATTCGATGGCGAATGCACCACACACTTTGGTAGAGGGCAGTCCTGCAATTGAGTTGCACATTCGCCATATGCCAGGCGGTGTTTTTACCGACCATGTGTTTGGCGTGATGAAAGAACGCGACATTCAACGCATTGAAGGACCGCAAGGTAGTTTCTTTTTGCGAGAAGACTCGGATAAACCTTTGGTATTTTTGGCATCCGGCACTGGCTTTGCGCCCATCAAGGCCATCTTGGAACATATGCAATTCAAGGGCATTACCAGACCTGCTGTTTTGTATTGGGGTGGCAGACGTCCGCAAGATCTCTATTTAGACGATTGGTTGCAAGCCCAATTCGCACTGATGCCTAATTTGCGCTACGTGCCTGTTATCTCAGACGCTTTGCCTGAAGACAACTGGTCGGGCCGCACAGGTTTTGTGCACCAAGCCGTGTTGGAAGTTATAGCGGATCTCAGCGGTCATCAGGTGTATGCCTGTGGCGCACCGATTGTGGTGGACTCCGCACGTAGCGCTTATACAAAAGCTGGTTTGCCAGATGATGAGTTTTATGCCGACTCGTTTACCTCTGCAGCAGATAAAGCTTGATGCCATTCACAGGACGCACCATGATTCATCTTTTTAAAAATTGGCGATTTGTAGCTGCAGCTGTGATAGTTTGCACTGCTGCATTTGCGCAAGCACAAGGCTTTCCTAACAAGCCCATTCGCTGGGTAGTCGTTGCCCCTGCAGGATCATCGTTGGATGTGATTGCACGCTCCATGCAAGACAAGCTCAAAGACAACTTAGGCCAAGCGGTAGTAGTTGAGAACAAACCACAAGCCGGTGGCACGGTGGGTACCAACGAAGTCGCTAAATCTGCACCCGATGGTTACACATGGGTGATGTCTTACAACGGTCCGTTGTCTTTCGGGCCGCACCTCTACCCCAAATTACCCTATCAACCTGAAAAAGATTTAATCGCCGTCATCACAACAACCTCGCAACCCAATGCGATTGCGGCCAATGTGCAATTGCCTGCCAATTCGATGCGTGAACTGATCGCCTTGCTCAAAAAAGAGCCCGGCAAATACAACTTTGCGTCTGTGGGCAATGGCAGCTCTTCACATTTGACGATGGAATACATCAAGTCTGTGTCCAACACGTTTGCGGTGCATATCCCTTTCAATGGCAGTCCGCCGGCTGTGATGTCCACCTTGTCTGGTGAGACGCAACTGATAGCGTCCGTACCCACCGTCATTGCGCCACAAGTCAAACAAGGTAAGTTGAAATATTTGGCTGTGACCAGTGCGCAGCGCTATGCCTTGTTACCTGATGTACCGACAGTTGCTGAAAGTGGCCTGACCGAACTCAAAGGTTTTGAGGCGCTTGCATGGAATGGGGTGTTGGTGCCTGCTGGTACGCCACGCGCTGTTGTCGATCGCATCAATAGTGCAATCAACGCTGCATTGAATGACCCAAGCGTGCGAGAGAGACTTAAATCAGCGGGTTTGGAACCTATCGGTGGAACACCAGAGCAATTTGCAAAACTCATCCATGATGAATCTGTCAAATGGGCGCCCATTATTAAGCGCTCTGGCGCGCGGATTGATTAACGATGTCCCACTGTGAAATCGTTTTGCCCCGTTTTATCTTGACCGCGTAAAAGCCACAAAGGTCGCGTCGCAAAACTCACGTTCACACCTGTTTTGCCGTCTGAAGGTCTGAGGTTTCGATCGAATAGTGAAGTGCCTGGCATAAAACGCAAGGCAACACCGGTGCGTCTTTGCTGCGAGGTGTTGGCTTTGGCGCCATGGATCATATAAATATCGTGCATCGACATCTCACCGGGCTGCAACTCTAAATCTGCCGCTTG
>CANBZB010000190.1 GCA_947373745.1 Burkholderiales bacterium
AGGGGGCGTTGGCTGTGGCGTTTGCGGAACAACACGCTCTCTAGGTTTAGGCGTAGAAATCACAACCGTATCGGATTTTTTATCGACTGAGCTGCGCGCAGTTGGTTGGGTTGCACTTTCAGAAGTAGAAGCCTGCGCCAAAATAAAGTCATCGGTTGCGTCTGAAAGACTCGTCGCTGTCACAACTCCGCAAATAGTCAGTAATTGAATAATTTTCATAAATGGTCCCTAAATTAGCCTAGTTGATAACAAAAGAGGCCTGTGGAGGAGGCGTTGTGCAGATAAAAACAATAAAGGCCCCGAAGGGCCTTTATTTACTTGTCATGTTGGCGGAAACGAAGGGATTCGAACCCTTGATGAGGCTCAACACCCCATACTCCCTTAGCAGGGGAGCACCTTCGGCCACTCGGTCACGTTTCCAGCAAAAAACATTGTATGCGCAAATTTACGCTGCCGACTGCTCCAACTCAAACGCCTTATGCAACGCGCGCACCGCAAGTTCCATGTACTTTTCATCGATGACGACAGAGGTTTTAATTTCTGACGTGGAAATCATCTGAATATTGATGCCCTCTTCGCTTAAAGAACGGAACATTTTGCTAGCGATGCCCACATGGCTACGCATACCGATACCGACGATGGACACCTTGCAGATTTTGGTGTCACCAATGACTTCGGTGGCGCCCAAGGCCGGCAAGACTTTGGATTTAAGCAACTCCGTCGCGCGCGCAAAGTCATTGCGATGCACGGTGAAGCTGAAATCGGTCAAACCACCTTTGCTGATGTTTTGGATGATCATGTCGACTTCGATATTCGCTTCCGCCACAGCACCCAAGATTTGGTAGGCGATACCGGGTTTATCGGGCACGCCGACGACAGAGATTTTGGCTTCATCACGGTTAAACGCGATGCCTGATACAACGGCTTGTTCCATTTGTTCGTCTTCCTCAAAAGTGATCAAGGTGCCAGATTTGGCCTCTTCATGTATGTCGATATTCCATTCGGTAAAGCTAGAGAGCACACGCAATGGCACTTTGTACTTACCGGCAAATTCCACAGAGCGTATTTGCAAAACTTTGCTGCCCAATGACGCCATTTCGAGCATTTCTTCAAAGCTGACAGTTTGCAAGCGACGCGCCTCAGGCACAACGCGTGGGTCGGTGGTGTAGACGCCATCGACATCGGTGTAGATCAAACATTCTTTGGCCTTTAGCGCGGCGGCCACTGCAACGGCAGAGGTATCTGAACCGCCACGACCCAAGGTGGTGACATTGCTTTCATCATCCACGCCCTGAAAACCTGTGATGATGACTACACGCCCTGCGTCTAAATCGGCACGCACGCGTTTGTCATCGATAGACTCAATCCGCGCTTTGGTGAAGGCGCTATTGGTGCGAATAGGTACTTGCCAACCTGCATAGCTCACAGCGTGCATGCCTTCCGCTTGCAAAGCGATGGCCAGCAAAGCAGAAGACGCTTGCTCACCCGTAGCGGCCAACATATCGAGTTCGCGGTCATAGGACGTATCGGTTCGCTCGGGCGCAAGTTCTTTGGCTAAGCCCAACAAGCGGTTGGTCTCGCCGCTCATTGCAGAGGGAACTACCACCATTTGGTGACCGGCGCGGGCCCATTTAGCGACGCGTTTGGCGACATTACGGATGCGCTCTGTTGAGCCCATCGATGTACCGCCGTATTTATGAACAATTAAAGACATTGCAGAAATTTATAGTGTGATTTTGCAAAAAAGCCTTCAATTGTAGCAACGCAAGATGGCTCCTTCGCGCTTCACAAAGCCACGCCCCACCTTGATGTGGATGTCATGACCGCGTGTCGTGCACGATTTGACTTGCACCAATAAGGCTTCCATTTGGGCCCCGCTGGCTTGCATGTTCTCTAGCGCCAGCCAGTGGCGTAGCAGATTGGTCTGTCTGGCCTGACTGAAATTTTGTAATGCTTGAATATTCGGCGGGTTTCCCGCTTGCAACAAATCTTGCTCTGCTAACTCTTGTAAAAGACTTTGCGCTTGTGCAGCGTGCGTTGCGCTACGGGCAAAAGTTTGTCTAAATGCAGGAAATGCTTTTTCTAATGCAGGAAGAATATCGGCGCGAATTTTGTTGCGGGTATATCGGGTGTCTTGGTTGCTGGGGTCTTCGACCCATGGCTGACCAATATCTTTGAGAGATTGTCGAAGTGTGTTGCCTGACACGCGTAACCACGGACGGTGGTAGGTCACACCATTTCGTGTCACAACCGATGGCATGCTGGCGAGGCCGGGCAAACCTGCACCACGCGAGAGTGCTAACAGCAAAGTTTCCACTTGGTCATCTGCATGCTGCCCTAAGGCGATGTGTTGCACAACACCTCCCCAATTCGATTGGAGGGCATTGCTCAATGCTTGGTAGCGCGCTTGTCTTGCGGCGTCTTCTGGACTCTCACCACTTTTATGTGCAGCTTGCACACGCACAACGACCAATGGCACATGGAATTGTTTGCACAAGATTTCGCAATGCGCGGCGAATCCATCTGCGGCGTCTTGCAAACCATGGTGCACATGGATAGCGTGGGTTTTGTCGGGCCAACGCAATGCGCTGGCAATCAGGAGTGCGGTGGAATCGGCGCCACCGCTGAGTGCGACGGCCCAAGCGGGCAGATGCGCTAGCGCATCCAGCGATGGAAAGTTAGCGGGCGTCGGCTTTGGTGTCGCTGAATCGACCATAACTTTGCAGTCGCTCGTAGCGTCGCTCAAGCAGTTCTTTGACCTTCATGTCTGTGACCTGACGCCATGCGTCGTTCAGACCACGTTTGAGTTGTGCCGACATTTGTTTAGGGTCGCGGTGTGCACCACCCACGGGTTCGTTGACGATTTTGTCGATCAAGCCGAGTGCTTTTAATCGATGTGCAGTGATACCGAGTGCCTCAGCAGCGTCTTCTGCGCGGTCCGAGGTTTTCCACAAAATAGAGGCGCAACCTTCTGGGCTAATCACTGAGTAAACCGAATATTGCAACATCAACACTTGGTCCGCCACACTGATAGCCAGTGCACCGCCTGAACCACCTTCACCAATGATGGTGGTGATGATGGGCACTTCGAGTTGCGCCATCTCAAAAATATTGCGACCAATCGCCTCGCTTTGGCTGCGCTCTTCTGCGTCGATACCTGGATATGCGCCGGGTGTGTCCACAAATGTGAAGACTGGCAGCTTGAATT
>CANBZB010000191.1 GCA_947373745.1 Burkholderiales bacterium
CCCGCGCTCAATGGATACCACCCTAATGGCTCCCGCCATCTTTGCATTAGCGACTGTCAAAATAGCCTCTGCTGCGGCTAACGTATCAAGACCCAAGGGTTCGGCAATATGGTCTTGGATGGCTTTTTCTGCTGACTTTGCATCCAATGCTTTGAGTAACCCCCCACCCAAAGGACGATTGGCTGCAATTCGACCAAGTACAACATTAGCGTCAGTCACCGTAGGACGCGAATTACCTCTTCCATAACAAACAGGACCAGGGTTGCTTCCCGCTGACTCTGGTCCTACTTGCAACATACCACTGGCATCGACACTGGCGATGGAACCACCACCCGCGCCAATGGTCTCAATCTGAATCATGGGAGAGCGAACGACTAGGCCAAACTCAATAGAAGTTTGAGCTGCTAATGCAGCCTCACCGGCAGCTACCAGTGAAACATCAAATGACGTTCCTCCCATATCTCCAGTGATGACGTTGGGAAACCCAGAAGCACGGGCTACTGCAGCACAAGCAATCACCCCAGCTGCCGGTCCGGATAAAGCTGTACGCACAGGAACATCGCATGCGGTTTCTCGCGACATGACGCCACCATTGCTTTGGACAATCAGTAATTCACCAGAAAAACCCTCGTTACGCAAATCGTCTTCTAACCTCGCCAAATAACTACCCACTACAGGTTGTAGTGCTGCATTCAAGGTGGCAGTAGAGCATCGTTCGAATTCACGAATTTCAGGCAACACTTCACTAGCAACCGTTACATAGGGGTTGGGCCACATTTCCCGGACAACTGACACAGCTTGTTGCTCATTGATTGGATTAGCGTATGCATTGATGAAGAAAATACATACTGACTCACACCCAGCATCCAACAAAACTTGTGTTTGCATGCGCACTTGCGCAAGGTCTACAGCGGTATGCAAACTTCCATCTGCCAATACACGCTCATCCACTTCTAAACGCAGATCGCGAGGAACAACGGGTTCGAAACTGCCGCGCAAGCCCCAAGTTTGGGGACGATCGCGCCGGCGCATTTCCAATACATCTCGAAAGCCACGGGTTGTGATGATGCCCGTTCGGGCCACCTTTCGCTCAAGCAAAGCGTTGGTTCCTACCGTCGTACCGTGCACGATGGTTGCGAGCGAAGAGGCGACACCTTTTGACTGGTTACCGCTGACGCGCGCTACACCATGCATAAAGCCTTTGGCCTCTTCGCCTCGGGTAGAGGGGACTTTGATAATGTGCGCAGATCCGTCTCGCTCATCTAAAACAAACAGGTCGGTAAATGTTCCACCCACATCAACCCCTACTACAAGGTGAGCAGATTCATTTTGAAGAGCACTCATGGCTTAACTTTCTCTGAAGAAGCTTTAGACTTTGTGACATAACCTAAGGCTTCGTCTCTCGCGCGGGATACAACATCTCTATCACTAGAACGACCCCACCCACCACCTCCAGGGGTTTCAAGCCGAACACTCTCTCCTTTCTGGAGTTGAATACCCAGCATCTTTGAGGCCATAGGCGGTTTATTCCATTTACCTTCATGTTGGTAAGAAAAAACATTGGGTAAGGCGTTATTACCACCGGCTATACCTTTTGGAGAAGCCTTTCCGCGCTCTCCAAAAATAAACACTTCTGCACTTTTCTCCAGAAGTTCGATTTCATAGACAGCACCTAAACCACCTCTATGTTTACCATCACCTCCAGAATCTGGGCGTAAAGACCATTGGGTAAATCGCACAGGATAAGCAGCTTCCAAAATTTCTAATGGCGGAATAGTTGCCGTAGAAATGGGTGCGTTGCTATGGCTTAAGCCATCACCATCGCTATGCCCGCCATGACCTCCACCAAAGAAACTAAACATGACCCAGCGTTCACCCTTGCGCGCAGCATCGGTTCTGTACCCTGCAATCGATAAGGCATTGATGGTTCCATAAGCATGTGCTACTGCACGATTGGGATCAGCCAAGGCAACCGCACTAAAGATGACGTCAATCATTCGCAAAATGGTTTCGGTGTAGCCCCCAACGGGTCGAGGGCGCTCAGCTGTAATCACCAGCCTATCAGGCATCACAAAGTCGACAGCATCCAACACGCCTGCGTTAGCAGGCACATCAGGGAATACATGTTTGAGAGCCACATAACACGCGGCAATAGCAGTAGCGCGTGAGATATTGACGGGTCCAGCGCACTGCGGTGAGGTACGCGAAAAATCAAGCGACATACGATCACCTTTGATCGTCATATCCAAGGCAATTGTCAAAAAGTCGTCCTTAATTCCATCGTTATCAAGAACGTCTTCAAAACTATAGAGACCATCTGGCAAGTTAGCAATATGCGCACGCATGAGAACTAGGGCACGTTTTCTCAACTCACCCATTGCATACAAAACTTTTTCATCACTATATTCATCAAGCAAACCATGCAAACGTTTGACACCTAACTCCAATGCAGCCAACTGGCCATTGAGATCGCCCCACAAACTATCGGGCAAACGGGTATTGGCACGCAAAATGGCCAATACGTCCTGATCTAAAACGCCCTTTCTGACGATACGAACAGGTGGAATTTGAACCGCCTCTTGCCAACACTCTGTCGCGGCTGGGTTGTAGTTACCTGGAACTGCGCCCCCAACGTCATGCCAATGTGCAGCAGATGCAAGAAAACAAAATAACTGACCATTGCGAAAGAAGGGACGCACCAACTTAAAGTCATTGGCGTGCGTCCCACCTTCATAAGGGTCGTTGAAAAGCCATGTATCGCCGTCCACCATGCCGCCCCGCTCTGCGGCAATACGAGCTGCAGCGCGAACTGCAAAAGACATTGCGCCTACAAACACAGGCAACCCAGACTTACCTTGGATCAAGGTATCCCCCGTTTGGGCGTCATACAGTCCATGGCATGCATCGTGCGCCTCAGCAATGATGGGGTTGAAAGCACTTCGGTAAAGAGTCGCATCCATCTCATCAGCAATTTGCTCTAACCGACCTTTCAGCACAGCGAGCGTGACTGGATCAATCGCTTGTGACTCAATTGATTTATGCATTAAGTTTTCCTTGACTACGTAATTTCAAAACATTCATCAAACCTCCAGCCTGGACCATGTTCATCAAAAAATCAGGTATAGGCTGGCAAGGCAGTATTTCTCCATCTGCACGTTCAATACCATTGGGTAGTATGGTGAC
>CANBZB010000192.1 GCA_947373745.1 Burkholderiales bacterium
CGTTTCTCGCCAGTTGCGTTTTCGGCGTAGACGATGCGTTTGACGCGGTCTATTTCTGTCACGGTCCAGCCCGTGTGCAAAGTGATGCCGTTCTCGCTGTACCAACTCAAGGGGTTGAGAATGATTTCGTCGAGTTCTTGCTCGCCCGCTAAAACGGGCGACAACAAAATACGGTTGTAGTTGGGATGCGGCTCACTGCCAAAGACGGTGATGTCGTAGAGATCTGGTGTGAGTTTGATCAACTCTTCCAAGGTGCGGACGCCGGCCATGCCGTTGCCCACCATGACTAATTTAAGTTTTGGCATCAGGTCTTCTCCACGTGCGCTTGTCGCGTGTACAGGAAATCGATCACAGCTTTTCTGTAGTTCAGATAGGCGGGGTTATCTGCCAGCGTGACGCGTGAGCGGGGGCGTGGCAAGTCGATGTGCAGCACTTCACCAATCGTGGCGGCGGGGCCATTGGTCATCATCACGATCTTGTCGGACAACAACACCGCTTCATCCACATCGTGCGTCACCATCACTACGGTGCTGTGGGTGTTGGCGACGATGGCGAGCAACTCGTCTTGCAACTTGGCGCGGGTAAGGGCGTCAAGTGCACCAAAAGGCTCGTCCATCAACAGCACTTGCGGCTCCATCGCCAAGGCGCGGGCAATCCCCACGCGTTGTTTCATGCCACCTGAAATTTCGCCTGGGCGCTTTTGCGCTGCATGGCTCAAGCCCACCATCTCGAGGGCTGCATGGGTACGCGCAACGAGTTGGGCTTTGTCTTCTTTGGCTTTACCGTCTACCAAGCCGCTTTGACCAAAGACGCGTTCCACACCCAAATAGACGTTTTCAAAACAAGTGAGCCAAGGTAGCAAAGAATGGTTTTGGAACACAACCGCGCGCTCGGGGCCAGGACCTGCGATTTCGCGGTTTGCGCAAATCAAGTTGCCCTGGGTAGGTGTGGTCAAACCCGCGACGAGATTGAGCAAGGTGGACTTGCCGCAACCCGAGTGGCCAATCAGAGCGACGAACTCTCCTTTGGCTACGTTTAGGTTGATATCGCGCAGGGCGGGAAAGTCGCCTTTGGCGGTTTTAAAGGTTTGGGCAACGCCTTGAATTTCCAAATACTTGGTGGTCAATCCTTCGCTCATGACTTCACCTCCTCATAGGTGAATGCGGTGGCGATTTTGATCAGCGCGTATTCCAAGATCAAACCGACGATGCCGATGACAAAAATGGCGATGATGATGTTTTTGACGTTCAGGTTGTTCCACTCGTCCCAGACCCAAAAGCCAATACCCACGCCGCCCGTCAGCATCTCAGCAGCGACGATCACCAGCCACGCAGTGCCAACGGCCAAGCGCACGCCCGTCAACATGTAAGGCAAGACTGCAGGAAACAAAATCGTGCGGATGATCTTCCACTCGGAGAGGTTCAACACGCGCGCGACGTTCATATAGTCTTGTGGCACGCGTTGCACGCCGACGGCGGTGTTGATGATCATGGGCCAGATGGAGCAGATAAAGATGGTCCAAATCGCTGCTGGATTGGCGCCTTTGAACACCAACAAACCAATGGGCAGCCAAGCCAAAGGCGAGACAGGGCGCAGCAAACTAATGAGCGGATTGAACATGCGCGACATAAAGTCAAAACGCCCGATCAAAAAACCCATCGGAATTCCGACCAGTGCTGCTAAACCAAAGCCCATCGCCACGCGTTTGAGCGAGCTCATCACATTCCAACCCACCCCTTGGTCATTAGGCCCCTTGCTATAAAAAGGATCACTAAAAACTTCGAGGGCTTGGACAAAGGTTTCGGCGGGAGACGGAAAGTTGTTGGTGCTGCTGAGCGAGACCAGCGCCCACAAACCCACCAGCAACGCCAGTCCCATGGCCGGCGCCACGACGTTGATGATGCTTTGTTTAGACAGAACAGACATAGCTAACCTTTACGCGTGCACTTTGAAACTGTCGGCGTACTTTTTCGGGTCTTTGCCGTCCCACACCACGCCGTCCATAAACTTGGAAGTGCGCATCACATCTTTCGGCACTGGCGTCTTAGACGCTGTAGCGGCTTGTTTGTAGAGGTCAATTTGGTTGACTTCTTTGGCCACTTTTAAATAGTCAGGGTGGTCTTTGAGCAAACCCCAGCGCTTGTGCTGGGTCAGGAACCACATGCCGTCAGACAGGTAGGGGAAGTTGGCGTTGCCATCGGCAAAGAACTTCATGTGACGTGGATCGTCCCAAGTTTTGCCCAAGCCATTTTGGTAACGGCCCAAGATGCGTTGGTTGATCACGTCTACGCTGGTGTTCACATAGGCTTTGTCGGCGATGGTTTCAGCCATCTTGAGTTTGTTTTGAAGACCCGCGTCGATCCACTTGCCAGCTTCCAAAATGGCAGCAGTCACTGCACGTGCCGTGTTGGGGTATTTCTTCACAAACTCAGCCGTGGTGCCCAGTACTTTTTCTGGATGGTCGGGCCATATGTCTTGTGTGGTGGTGGCAGTGATACCAATGCCATCTGCAATCGCGCGATGGCCCCAAGGCTCACCCACGCAGTAACCGTCCATATTGCCCACACGCATGTTGGCAACCATTTGGGGTGGTGGAACGGTGATGACCTTCGCATCTTTCAATGGGTTGATATCCACACTGGCCAGCCAGTAGTACAACCACATGGCGTGGGTTCCCGTGGGGAAAGTTTGTGCAAACGTGTAATCGCGTTTGTCGGTTGCCATCAATTTGGCGAGGCTGGCGGCATCGACAGCGCCTTTTTCAGCTAGTTTTTTCGATAAGGTGATGGCTTGCCCGTTTTGGTTCAGGTTCATCAACACGGCCATGTCTTTCTTAGGTCCTGAAGTGCCTAAGTGCACGCCGTAGACCAAACCATAGAGCACGTGGGCAAAGTCGAGTTCGCCATTGACCAGTTTGTCACGCACGCCTGCCCAACTGGCTTCTTTGGTGGGGATGATCTTGACGCCGTATTTCTTGTCGATACCCAAGACCGATGCCATCACCACGCTGGCGCAGTCGGTGAGTGGGATAAAGCCAATCTTGACTTCTTCTTTTTCAGGCTTGTCGGAGCCTTGTGCATAGACTGCCGCACGCAAGGCGGGGGCGATGGTCAAGGCAGTAGCAGCGCCAGCTTGCAACACATTACGACGGCTCATGGG
>CANBZB010000193.1 GCA_947373745.1 Burkholderiales bacterium
GCAAAGAAAGAAGGCCCCTTTATGACTTCTTTGAACGATGCCAGCGGACGTGCGCAGTTGGGTGCTCTGTTGACATCGTCTAAGGCTATCAGTACAGCCGTGTGTCAAAACACGGTGTCTGCTAAAAATAATCCGCTGTGTTCGGACGCTTATGGCGCGAGCTTAGTGAGTATTAGAGAAGTGCCTTGATTGAATTGAGTGACTAGGAGTTTGCTATGCAATTAACTAAGCTGTTTCGTAATGTATTGATACCGTTGCTATTGGGTGTCTTTTCAGTTCTCAACACAGTTCAATCGCAGTCGTTGGATGAAGACACCTCTATTAAATTGTCAGAGCAAGAGATAGCGCGGCTCAGGGCGGTGTTAGACCAACCAGTCGACCCTAATGCATTAAAAGCAACTAGGGTGCAAGCCTATAAGCAAAAACATGGGGCTGCTTGGAAACTGGGTGACATTGCTAAGCAAGAGGAAGTTTTGCGCGAATGGGCGCAGATGGATACAGATATTGATCCGCGTTGGCGATTGATGAGCTTTTTATTTTTCTCAACTAAGCGACAAGAAGCATTTCAGCTTGGTCAAGAGCTAGTAAAAGAAATTAAGTATGCACCAAGCGCCGTAAGAATTCGATCGGCCCTTGCGGATCAATACATGCATGAGAGCAATTTGAAGCAAGCTGGCGCCTTGCTGTCAGATGCCGAAACAATTATTAAAAATGAGTGGGGCAGAGTCCCACGTCAAGGACAGAATGCCTATTGGATTCTGCGTGCCGAAATGGAGTTCAATTTAATCAAATCCGTTTTCTTGCGTAGAAGTGGAAAGTGGCAAGAAGGCATACAGACAGCCAAGTTGGCGGCATCCAAAGGAAAGGAGCTAATTGGCATCGACACCTTAGTTGATGAGGTGCAGCGTAATTTCAGCCGTAACTGGTATGTGTCAGCGATGGCGCAGGTGGCAGATCACCAATCCGCAGCAGGCCTGTATGCAGAAGCGGACATGTCTCTACGTGAGGCCTTTCAGTTTGGCAAAAGTAATGGGTTCACTGATAACCAGTTGGTCAGAGTATTTAATGGTGTTGCCTGGTTAAGAAATGCAACGGGGCGATTTGAAGATGGATTGGCTTATAGCAACCGAAGCGAAAAAATCATTCTTGGAATGGGCGTGCAAAAAGGCGCGGCAAGTTGGCTCTACACCCAGACGCCCGGGACATTGGCTCTTGCTGGCATGGATAGATGGCAGGAGGCCGCTGAGAAGTTTGACGCCATTGATCGCGAAATGGAGCAATTGAAAACCAAGTCACCTGCAGCCTTTCAGGCTTGGTTAAGGGGGCCTGTCTATTTGCATACGGGAAGATACCCGCAGGCCAAAAAACTATACGAAGGCACTTTGAAGTGGCACGTCGAAAACTTTGGCGAGCACCACTACTTCACTGCCTACACCCGTGGTATGTATGCCATTGCTTTATGGCGCAATGGCGACCCTGTAGGCGCGCGCGTGCAGTTTGACCAAGCGATTCAAAACATCACCTCACCGGATGCACTGACCGGTGACTTCGCCGAAGACGTTTTTCGGCGCAAAGGAAAAAAATATATTTTTCAAAACTACATCGACTTGCTCGCCACTACGGCAGATAAAGACCCAAAAGATGCAGCGATTATTTTTCAAATGGCAGACCATTTGAATTCGTCCTCTGTCCAGCAAGCACTCTCAGATGCCGCAGTTCGCTCTGGCGTCAACATTCCAGGTTTGTCTGAGGTGATTCGTCATGAGCAAGATGCAAAAAACGAAGCGGCAACCTTGATGTCATACATCACAACGCAGGGTAGTGAGGGAGATAAAAGACGTAACCCCCAAGTCATTGAGCAAATGCAAAAACGTATGCGTGAACTCGAAGGTTTGCGCAAAGAATACAAGGCCCAAATTCAAAAAGGTTTCCCTGAGTATTTCCAACTTATTCAGCCCAAGGCGCCTAGCCATACGGATATCGCGCAACAGCTCAAACCTGATGAATTGTTTATTTCTATCTTGCCCATGGAAAAACAAACCTATGTCTGGGCTATCAACGCTGCGGGCAAGGTTAGCTTTCACCAGTGGCCAGTAGGCGAGAAAGAGGGCGCAAAGCTAGTCGACAAAATTCGCAAAACTTTAGATGTTGCTGGCCTTGGTAACAAAGCCCCCGTGTTTGACTACGCCGATGCACACACTGTTTACAAAGGCCTATTTGGACCTGTTGAATCGGAGATGGCAGATAAAAAACACGTGATCGTGGCGACTTCAGGCGCTTTTGCCAATATGCCGTTAGGTGTGTTGGTGCGCAAGCCGGTGACCTCACCCAACCCCGCGAATGCAGCGTGGTTGATCAAAGACACGGCCATTAGCCAGGTGCCAACAGCGAGTGGCTGGCTGTCATTGAAGCGCTATGCCAAAGTACCGTCGAGTACCCAGCCGCTCATGGCCTGGGGAGATCCTTTGTTCGACAACAAAGTTGCGACACAACAACTTGCCGGGGTCATTCCTAAAAATACGACGGTTCGTTCGGCGATTGACACGCGTTCTACATTGCACATCGGGCTTGAACGATCGAATGAAGAAAGCTATCTGGCCTACAGCAAAATCCCACCACTTCCTGAAACGCGAGATGAAGTGAATGAACTGGCCAAAATTTTGGCGGCTGACCCGAAGCATGATGTGATTTTGGGCTCCGACGCAACACGTCAATCGGTGCTCAAAAGCAGTGCCTCGGGTCAATTGGGTAAAAAGCAAGTGGTGGTTTTTGCTACGCATGGTTTGTTGGCCGGTGATTTGCCCAACTTGAACCAGCCTGCATTGGCGATGGCTTCTACGGCTAACCCAGCGGACTCACCTTTGTTGACGCTAGAAGATGTGTTGGGTCTCAAACTCAATGCTGACTGGGTGGTCTTGTCAGCTTGTAATACCGCTGGGGCAGATGGACGTGCCGAAGAAGCATTGAGCGGATTGGCGCGCGGATTCTTCTTTGCAGGAAGCCGCAGTTTGTTAGTAACCCACTGGTCTGTCGAGTCGGAGAGCGCTATGTTGCTCACAACGCATACATTCGCCGCCTACAAGAAAGA
>CANBZB010000194.1 GCA_947373745.1 Burkholderiales bacterium
ACCAACATACCTTGTTTAAAGTTACCCACCGATGGCACAAAAATTGGCCGACGGGTCAAACCTGTGTACGCCACGATTTCTGGCAAATGTTTGTGCTCTAGTTGCAGCGCATAGGCTTCGAACAGCGGGGCTTTTCCCGCCTCATAGTCTTCGATCATGGTTCTGCCGCCGCCTGAATACCCGCTAACTGAGGGCAGGGCAAGCGGGAAGTCTTTGGGAATCAGGCCAGCATCGACCACGGGGCGCAACAAGGCGATGGCGCCAGTGGCGTAACAACCGGGGTTGGCAACGCGCTGGGCGGTTTTGACGGCTTGGGCTTGGGTGCTCGACAACTCAGGGAATCCGTAAACCCAACCAGGTGCGACGCGATGCGCCGTAGAGGCGTCGATGATTTTGGGTTGCTTACTGCCCAGGCTGTCGACCATGGCGACGGATTCCCGCGCTGCGTCGTCGTGCAGGCAGAGGATGACCATGTCTACTTCACCCATCAAAGCGCGTTTGGCTTGCGGGTCTTTGCGTAAGGATGGGTCGATGCTCACAACCTCGATGCTGGGCATTTGCGCCAAACGCTCGCGTATTTGCAGTCCGGTGGTGCCGGCTTCGCCGTCGATAAAGACTTTGGGCATGTGGTGGGTGGTCGTAAAACGGGCTAAAAGCTTGTCAAAACCAGACATTTCGGCTGTAAGCCAGTGAAAAGTTTGGGGTAAACCAGCATGATACAGTTCTGGCGCTTCATTAAACAGTCACTGTTTGCCCGATTGAGGGCCTAAAAAGCCCCATCCAACCAACGATTCCAAGAGAGATCTCATGAAGATTCACGAGTACCAAGGCAAGGAAATCTTGCGTCAATTTGGCGTGCCCGTTCCCCGCGGCATTCCAGCGTTTACGGTTCAAGAAGCGGTGGAAGCCGCTCAAAAATTGGGCGGCCCTGTTTGGGTTGTGAAAGCCCAAATCCACGCAGGTTGTCGCGGTAAAGGCGGCGGCGTGAAAGTGGCTAAAACCATTGACGACGTCAAACGCTTGGCGGGCGAGATTTTGGGCATGCAGCTCAAAACCCACCAAACGGGCCCCGAAGGCCAAAAAGTGCGTCGCCTCTATATAGAAGACGGCGCCGACATCAACAAAGAATATTACGTGTCGGTCGTGACGGACCGTGCCAGCCAAAAGATTGCCTTTATCGCGTCTAGCGAAGGCGGCATGGACATTGAAGAAGTGGCGCACAGCACGCCAGAAAAAATCATCACCGAGTTCATCGACCCATTGACCGGTTTGGGCGATGCACAAGCCAAGAAGATTGCAGATGCTATCGGCATGCCTGCCGATTCCACCGCGCAAGCCGTGGACATCTTCAAAAAGCTCTACCAGTGCTACATGGATACCGATGCTTCTTTGGTCGAGATCAACCCCTTGAACCGCGACAGCAAAGGCAACGTCATGGCCTTGGACGCCAAGTTCAACTTTGACGCCAACGCTTTGTTCCGCCATCCAGAAATCGTGGCCTACCGCGACTTAGACGAAGAAGATCCTGCAGAAGTCGAAGCCTCTAAGTTTGACCTTGCCTACATTTCGCTCGACGGCAACATCGGTTGCTTGGTCAACGGCGCGGGTTTGGCGATGGCAACGATGGACACGATCAAGTTGTTTGGCGGTGAGCCTGCCAACTTTTTGGACGTCGGTGGTGGCGCGACTGCAGAAAAAGTGACCGAAGCTTTCAAGATCATGTTGAAGAATCCGCATGTCAAAGGTATCTTGGTCAATATTTTTGGCGGCATCATGAAATGCGACACCATCGCCAACGGCGTGATCACTGCGTGTAAAGCGGTGAACTTGTCTGTGCCGCTGGTGGTGCGCATGAAGGGCACCAACGACGAGTTGGGCAAAAAAATGCTTGCCGAATCGGGCTTGCCCATCATCTCTGCCGACACCATGGCCGAAGCCGCAACAAAAATTGTTGCTGCAGTGAAGTGATTAGGAAATAAACATGTCCATCTACATCAATAAAAACACCAAGGTCATCACCCAAGGTATCACTGGCAAGACAGGCCAGTTCCACACTGAAAAATGTATCGAATACGCAAACGGTAAAAACTGTTTCGTTGCAGGCGTCAACCCCAAGAAGGCTGGCGAAAAGATTTTTGATGTGCCCATTTTTGCGTCGGTCAAAGAAGCGGCACACAACACCGGTGCCACGGTGTCTGTGATCTATGTACCACCCGCTGGCGCGGCTGCTGCTATTTGGGAAGCTGTTGAAGCCGACCTTGATTTGGCCATTTGTATTACCGAAGGCATTCCTGTCAAAGACATGCTGGAAGTGCGCAACAAAATGAAAGCCAAAGAAGCCAAAGGCGGCAAAAAGACTTTGCTCTTAGGCCCCAATTGCCCAGGCCTTATCACACCAGACGAAATCAAAATCGGCATCATGCCCGGACACATCCATCGCAAAGGACGCATCGGCGTGGTGTCGCGCTCTGGTACTTTGACGTATGAAGCAGTGGCCATGTTGACCGAAGTAGGTTTGGGCCAGTCGAGCGCAGTCGGTATTGGTGGCGACCCCATCAATGGGCTGAAGCACATCGATGTGATGCAAGCGTTTAATGACGATCCTGACACCGACGCCGTCATCATGATTGGCGAAATCGGTGGTCCTGATGAAGCAGACGCCGCACAGTGGTGCAAAGCCAATATGAAAAAACCTATCGTGGGTTTCATTGCTGGTGTTACCGCACCTCCCGGCAAACGCATGGGACACGCGGGTGCGTTGATCTCTGGTGGTGCTGATACAGCTGACGCCAAACTCGCCATCATGGAAGCGTGTGGCTTCGTCGTGACGCGTAATCCCTCAGAATTAGGCAAGTTACTCAAGGCGCAATTGAAGTAACTTAACCTTTGATCCTGTCGGTTATTACTAACGAGCCCGCTTGATCGGGCTCGTTACACTTTTAAGGTTATAGAAAAACACACAACGGAGCGCACATGGAATTTCTGCAAGGATTTGAAAACCCTGAGTTTTGGGTTGGTTTGTTGAAAATCA
>CANBZB010000195.1 GCA_947373745.1 Burkholderiales bacterium
AGGTTGGAGCGAGCATCTGCGTACAAAGTTTGCAGGAACACCCTTGAAGTCGGTGGTGTTGTCTTGTACTGACGCACAAGGCCACACGTTTTCACGCAAAGGTGAAATGGTGATAACCGAGCACGGCATAGAAGGCAGTTTGGTCTACGCCGCTTCTGCACTATTGCGCGATGAAATTGCACGTACAGGCCATGCACACCTCCATTTGAATTTGCGCCCCGACTTCAGCGCAGAACATGTGCTGGCAGAAGTGCGCCATCCGCGGGGCTCGCGCTCACTCAGCAGCCATTTAAAAAGTCGTTTGAATTTGCAAGCGGTGCATTTGGCGCTCCTACATGAAGTGCTGACAAAAGATGCATTGAATGACCCCGTGCAACTTGCGCATGCGATTCAACATTTGCCCATCACCTTAGTAGCCACGCGCCCTTTGGACGAAGCGATCAGCAGTGCAGGTGGCGTCAAATTAGAAGCACTTGACGACACACTGATGTCACGCCACACCCCTGGCCTATTTGCCGCGGGGGAAATGCTGGACTGGGAAGCACCCACAGGTGGTTATTTATTGAGCGCTTGTTTAGCCAGTGGTCGCCATGCGGCAAAGGGTGCGTTGGCATATCTCCATGCAAATACGGGTGCTACAACCCCACTATGATTCGACCTATGTTTCGCACACTACTTAAATCAAAGATTCACCGAGTTGTTACGACGCAGTGTGAATTGCATTACGAGGGCTCCTGCGCCATCGACGAAAACCTGCTGGACGCCGCCAACATTTGTGAGAACGAACAAGTCCACATCTGGAACATCAACAACGGCGAACGCTTCATCACCTACGCCATCAAAGGCGAGCGTGGGTCGGGCATGATTTCTGTGAATGGTTCAGCTGCGCGTCGCGCCAGTGTGGGGGACTTGTTGATCATTGCGTCATTCGCGCAAGTGCATGAAGACCAAGTGGCTACGCATGAGCCGCAACTGGTGTTTGTGGATGAGAAGAACCAGCAAGTGGGCTTGCGCCACCATGTGCCCACGCAGGCGGCACCTGGGCATGGGGCGGATGAGTGTTGAGCTGATTGAGCCCGCACATATCAATCAACGCACGATCTAACCATCGTGCGTTTTGTGGTTAGCGGACCATTGCACTTCGCTTGAAAATGATTACAAAATAATTAAAAATGTAATCTCTGAGCAAGCATTGGAAGATAGTCTCAGCGATAAATTTCTCACGGAGACAAAATTGATACCTGCGTTCAACGCCTCTGGTGTTATTCCACCCTATGTAGCAAGTCCTACCAATAGAGGCGGGTCTCCATACGGTACAGATCTTCCAGAAATTGCCAGCGTATTGGTGAACACCGATGAACGTAAAGAAATTTTTGTTGGCTTACTGGAATACAGAAAAGCTTTACGATCCATCGGAGTCACGACAGGGTTTCAATTGATTGATGGCAGCTTTACTGAAAACTGCGAAAAAATACGTGGCCGCTCCCCAAAGGATGTCGACTTAGTAACGTTTGCATACCTGCCAGTTACAGGCCCAGATGTACGCACGTTCTTTGAAAAAAATATTGAACTATTTGATCAAGACTCTTTGAAGGAAAAATACAAGTGTGACGCATACTTTGTCGACTTAGCAAAGGACTCTCGAATAGTTGTAGATGACACAATGTACTGGTATGGCTTGTTCTCACACCAAAGAGAGACTAACCTTTGGAAGGGCATGTTGAAAGTTTCTTTGGTTGATGCGGATGACAACATTCGAAAAACTCTAGAAGGTGAGGCCACAAATGGTTAAAAAACTCGCCTTAGAAGGAGTTCTTGCGGACTTTGCAAATGTAGACAGGTTACTTAGTAGTCGTGATGAAATATCAGACCCTATTGGGTTTATGCAGCTATCAAACAGAAAGAAGAAGCTTCTAAACTCAATCAACGAGATTGAAGCGACGCCAGAACTCAGAGCAAGCGTAGCACTGTTCTTTGCGGGTGAACCAGTCATTGGCTCTCGTGGCATACGAGTTGATTTTGCTGGAAAGATGATTGGTCTTTTTCAAGATCTCGTCTCAAAGCAATTTGCATCTGAAGAAATTGGCGACATTGGTTTGCGTGGACCCGTGCCCCTAAAGCAAAACTCTGATTTGCTAATGACTGATATTGCACGTGGATCAGTTGGTGTTGTCTTGGAAGAAGCAGATCAAAACAATGTCGTAACTGAAACTCAGCTAAAAATAGTTGTCGACCATGTGACTGATGCAATCGTTGCAGCTTCAAGCGTCGACGCTGAGAAATTCGAAGAGCTACTTGAGAATATTGACCATCGCTTTCTAAGCACTATGTCATCTATGTTCACTCTGCTAGACGATGAAAGAGCGACCACACGCATAGTTGAGGGCGAAAAAGATGTTCAGCTTGACTCTTACGCAATTAAACGAGCGAAAGACAGAACGACGAGTGCACACATAACCGAGAAAGAGTCTGAGGACTATATGGGAAAGTTCTTTCTACTTCCAGCACATAAAAAATTTGAGCTTGTAAAACAAGATGGAGGCGGCACAATTTACGGCTCAGTGTCGTCTGAGTTTGCAAGAGGCCGACTGGAAAAACTATTAGATGGTGGTGATGTAGCAGGCCATAACTGGCGGGTAAAGCTTAGAGTCCGCACGGTTGTAAGGCCAAATCGCGAACCTAAACACTCATACGTGTTGATGAGTTTGGTAGAAAAAATAGCCGCTCAGAAATAAAAACAAAACGCACGATCTCACCCATCGTGCGTTTTGCTTTGTGCGCTCTTTAAAAGCTAATTTGCGAACTATTTTTTCAGTGTCGATAATCTACGCTGGCGCTAAAACCTTAAGTTAAGGTTTTGCACGACAACAGCCGAGAGGCGTTTGAACGCAGCGCCAGCTAGTCTGTGTTGCCCTAGTGCGTGAATTGAATGTGCTTTGTCAGTTTTCTCGCTTGAATGAGCGTTACTGCGGTAACGGTCAAAAAGCTAATTTGCAAACTATTTCTTGTGCATTTGGTTT
>CANBZB010000196.1 GCA_947373745.1 Burkholderiales bacterium
AAGAATTGCTTGGCAATGATGGCTGCTAATGAACCATACAGATAAAAGTCGTACCACTCAAAAACGGTGCCCAAAGAAGAAGCGAAGATAACCTTCTTTTCTTCAGAGGACATGGGACGATTAACGTCTAATGTTGACATGTGTTCTCCTAAAAATTCGCTCTCATGATGAGACGCGATGCGGGATTCTTAAGAGGGGCACTGACGGACTTCTTACAAGCGTCCTTTTGCGCGAGGGATAACCCTTAATAAATGCGTTGTATGGCGCAAATTAAATCAAGGCTTGCGGGTTATCCCTGTCTTTATGCTGTCTACGCTTTGCCAATCTGTTTCACTAAATAGCGCGTCTTTCACTATGTATTGACGCAACATCGGCAAGGCATCCAAGCCCCAAAACAGCTTGTCATCGATTGCAAAAGTAGGCACACCAAACACACCTTTTGCAATCGCTTGTTCAGTATTGTTTTTCAATTGGTTTTTGACTTCCGCCTCTTGCATGTCGCGTCGTGGTGCCAAGCCCGCCAAGAGTTCTGCAAAGCGATTCACGTCATCAGCCGCGTGTCCGCCTTTCCACACATGGCGAAAAATGGTCTCGCACACATAACGGTTCGGCGCACCATCGTCACTGCATGCAACCGCCAAACGCAAGAGCGACAAAGGATTGAATGGATGGGCGAGTGGCATGTCTAACGGAATGTCCATTTGCTTGGCTTGCCAAAGCACTTGGCGGTACGTCCACTCGCGCTTACCTGGAATTTCTGCAGGACCCATATGGCCATGGTGGTTAAGCACCGCACCAAACAAAATCGGCCGGTACTCCACTCGATGGCTGATGCCCATCAACTGCTTAGGTAGCTCTTCAAACGCCAAATACGCATAGGGCGAAATAAAGTCTAGATAGAGAGTGATGTGGGTCATGAAATTCTTTCTATGCAGATCACGCTTGGGTGCGCGCTTGCAAACGTAACGCGATCAGTCGCCACACATCACGCTTGGCTTGGGGTGCGCGATGGCCCCAGCCTGTGATTTCATCGAGGGTGCGAAAACAACCTTCACACAATCCCGTTTCTTCAGTCATACGGCATACAGAAATACAAGGCGAACTAGGTAATTCGTCAACCTCTGATTGCAAAACACGTTCAGCCTGCTTTAACAAACGCAACTCGACCGCAGAGAGTGGCGGTTGGTTTGAACTGAACAAGGTTTTCAACATGGCGCGCATTGTGCGTCAAACTTGCGCTTTATCCAGCACGCTTATTCAATATCGCACGCGCGACCAAGGAATTAGGTTGGCGCCCTAAAGCCTGGCTGATGAAAGCACCTGCGTCGATCAACGCATCCAGATCAATACCCGTCTCTATGCCCATGCCTTGCATCATGTACACCACATCTTCTGTTGCTACGTTACCAGTGGCACCTTTGGCGTAAGGGCACCCCCCCAACCCAGCGATAGAAGACTGAAAGTTCCACACGCCCATTTCTAATGACGCCAAGGTATTCGCGAGCGCTTGTCCGTAGGTGTCGTGAAAATGGCCTGATACATCATTGAGCGCGTAATGTTTAAGCGTAGCTTCCATGGCGGCTTGTACTTTGCGCGGCGTGCCAACACCGATGGTGTCTGCCACATCGACGCGTTGTATGCCAATGCTTTTCATCAGGCCTGCCAAGTAAGCCACTCTTTCAGGTGCTACATCGCCTTCATAGGGACAACCCACCGTACAACTCATCGCGCCACGCACTGCGATGCCAGCATCACGCGCGGCTTTGACGACGGGTGCAAAGCGCTCGATGCTCTCAGCGATAGAGCAGTTGATATTCTTTTGGCTAAAGGCCTCACTGGCTGCAGCAAACACCACCACCTCATCCGGGTTGCACAACAGCGCAGACTCAAAGCCTTTCATATTGGGTGTGAGTACCGAATAACGCACACCATCGATACGTGCGATGCCCGCCATCACCTCTGCGTTATCCGCCATTTGCGGAACCCATTTGGGCGAAACAAAACTGGTGACCTCGATTTCTTTCAAGCCAGCGGCTTGTAAACGCTGTACCAATTCAATTTTGATGGCTGCAGGCACGGGCTGCTTTTCATTTTGCAAGCCATCGCGCGGGCCCACATCAATCAATTTCACGCGCCGTGGAAGATTCAATAGCATGTCTTAGACTTTCAATTTCAATAGTTCAGCACCTTCATTGACTTGGTCGCCTGGCGCATACAACAACTCCAATACTTCGCCATCAGCCGGTGCCGCCATGGTGTGTTCCATTTTCATAGCCTCCATCACCGCAAGTGCTTGTCCAGCTTTGACCTTGTCGCCCGCTTTGACGGCAAACGACACGACCTTGCCTGGCATCGGTGCCGTCAAACGACCGCCTACTTCTTGCACGGCAGCAGCGTGGGCCAAGATGTCCACGACCGTGATTTGCGAAGCGCCTTGCAGCGCAAACACGTGCGCCACGTCATCGGCACCTAAGCGCTGCATAAAGACTTGCACACGTGCATGGTGATGGGCATATGCAATGTGTAAACCATCTCCATCTACTCGCCATGACAGTGGTGCAGGAACATCACCCACCTGCAAATGCAAGCCATCTTGTGCGCCATAAGTTAGCACTGCTGTGTGTGCTTGGTCATGGAACACCACATCAAAGCGGCGCGTAGCGACGCCATAAGCGCGCCATCCATCTCTTTGGCTAAATGGGTCATTGCCCTGCAAAGCGGTTTCTTGATGCAAGGTGTGCGCCACTACTGCTGCAACTGTCAAAGGCAAACCTAAAGGCTCTTGTGCGAACAAGTGCTTTTCTTCTCGCGTGATCAAGGCTGTGTCGAGTTTGGCAGTTTTAAAGGAATCCGTTTTTAAAACATGTCGCAAAAACTGCACATTGGTGGTTAATCCCACGATACGGGTTTGCGCCAAAGCGGCATCTAGATAAGCCAAAGCTTGCGCACGCGTCTCGCCATGCACGATCAGTTTCGCAACCATCGAGTCGTAGAACGGACTGATGCTGTC
>CANBZB010000197.1 GCA_947373745.1 Burkholderiales bacterium
ATCAAAGACTCGGAAGCCCTTCGAATCGTTCAAAACAGTCTAGAAGAAGTGAAAGGCGTGACCCAAGTACGCCGCCGGTGATAAACTCTATGGCTATATAGGCTCGTAGCTCAGCTGGTTAGAGCACCACCTTGACATGGTGGGGGTCGTTGGTTCGAGTCCAATCGAGCCTACCAACGAATAAAGACCCAAAAGAGCGCGGTTGCCGAAATGCTGCCGCGCTTTCTTTTTTGTAAGTAAATGTGATGGAGTTGTCATGCTTGTAGTTACTCTGCCAGACGGATCTAAACGTGAGTTTGAGGCTCCCGTTCGCGTCATTGATGTTGCCCAAAGCATTGGTAGTGGTCTTGCTAAGGCTGCCTTAGGCGGTATTGTTGATGGCCAGATGGTGGACGCCAGCTTTGTAATCGATCAAGACAGTCAACTTGCCATCATTACGGACAAAAGCCCAGAGGCTCTAGAGATCGTGCGCCACTCCACGGCTCACTTACTTGCTTATGCAGTTAAAGAATTATTTCCAGAGGCACAAGTCACTATCGGCCCTGTGATCGAAAATGGTTTTTATTACGACTTCTCATTTCATCGCGCATTTACTCCCGATGATTTAGTTGCTTTAGAGAAGAAAATGGCTGAGCTCGCCAAGAAGGATGAGCCAGTAATTCGCACAGTGATGCCTCGTGACGAGGCAGTCCAATTCTTTAAAGCGCAAGGCGAAAACTACAAGGCAGAAATTATTGCTGGCATTCCCCAAGGCGAGGATGTTTCTTTATATGCTGAAGGAAAGTTTACTGACTTATGTCGTGGACCCCATGTGCCATCCACTAGCAAGCTTAAGGTATTTAAGCTTCTGAGCGTTGCTGGGGCTTACTGGCGTGGCGATAGTAAGAATGAAATGCTGCAACGGATCTACGGCACCGCTTGGTTGAAAAAAGAAGATCAAGATGCCCATCTTCATATGCTTGAAGAGGCTGAGAAGCGTGACCACCGTCGCCTTGGTAAGTTTCTTGATTTATTCCATTTTCAGCCTGAAGCCCCAGGCCTTATTTTTTGGCACCCTAAGGGCTGGTCGATCTGGCAAGAGGTTGAGCAGTACATGCGTCGCGTTTATCAGCGAGAAGGCTACCAAGAAGTAAAGGCACCACAAATTCTGGACCGCGGTCTTTGGGAAAAGTCTGGTCACTGGGATAACTACAAAGAAAACATGTTTACAACTGAGTCAGAGAATCGTGCTTATGCATTAAAGCCGATGAACTGCCCTGGACATATTCAAATCTTTAATTCAGGATTACATAGTTACCGTGAGTTGCCATTACGTTACGGTGAGTTTGGCCAATGCCATCGCAATGAACCGTCGGGCGCTTTACATGGATTAATGCGTGTGCGCGGTTTTACCCAAGATGATGGGCATATTTTCTGTACAGAAGATCAGATTCAGTCAGAAGTGGCTTCTTTCGATAAAGCGGTGCGCGAGGTCTATCAAGATTTTGGGTTTACAGAAGTTGCGGTCAAGTTAGCTTTGCGTCCAGCTAAGCGGGTTGGGGATGACGCCATTTGGGATAAAGCAGAAGCTGCATTGCGTGGCGCTTTGACTGCTTCCGGACAAGAATGGGAAGAATTGCCCGGTGAGGGTGCTTTTTATGGTCCGAAGATCGAATATCACCTTAAAGACTCGATTGGTCGCACCTGGCAGTGCGGCACGATTCAGGTGGATTTCTCGATGCCAGCCCGTTTAGGTGCGGAATACGTCACATTAGAGAACACACGTAAGGCTCCAGTCATGCTTCATAGGGCAATTGTGGGCTCTTTAGAGCGTTTTATTGGTATTTTGATCGAAAACCACGCTGGAAATATGCCGGTTTGGCTTGCTCCTACCCAGGCTGTAGTCCTCAATATCTCAGATAATTCTGCTGCTTACGCTCACAAAGTTCAGCAATCTCTGAAAAAACAAGGGTTTAGAGTCGAATCCGATTTGCGAAATGAGAAAATAACGTATAAAATACGCGAGCACGCATTACAGAAGCTCCCATTTTTGTTAGTTGTAGGGGATAAAGAAGCTGAAAGTAATTCGGTGGCCGTTCGTGCCCGTGGCGGAGTGGATTTAGGCGTAATGCCTCTTGATGCCTTCGTTGCCCGACTCCAGCAGGATATTTCTCAGAAAGTCGGACCCGAGCTTAGCTAGGGGTGGAATGGTTTTGATTGTTTTTTTAAAGGAATTAAGAAGATCGCTACTGATAAATCGCAGCGCATAAATCGGGAGATTACTGCTCCTGAAGTGCGTCTGATTGGACTGGATGGGGAACCCATCGGTGTAGTTAAATTGAGTGAAGCCTTGGCTTTGGCAGAAGAGAAAGAGACCGATTTGGTTGAAATTGCTCCGACGGCTGTGCCACCTGTAGTCCGGATTATGGACTTCGGCAAATTCAAGTACCAAGAAGCCAAACGTTTGCATGAAGCTAAGCTCAAGCAAAAAGTGATTCAGGTGAAGGAAGTCAAATTCCGTCCCGGCACAGATGATGGTGACTATGGTGTGAAACTACGCAATCTAATCCGCTTTTTGGAAGATGGCGATAAGACAAAGATTACGCTGCGGTTTCGGGGTCGTGAAATGGCCCACCAAGAAATCGGAGTCAGAATGTTGGAGCGTTTGAAGTTGGACCTAGTTGAACATGGCCAAGTCGAACAGTTTCCAAAAATGGAAGGTCGCCAGATGGTGATGGTTTTGGCCCCCATTCGTAAGGCTAAGTAATTTAAAGGTCGCAAGACATTTAGGTTCTTAAGTAGGGAGGGGTTCCTAGTGAATTACTAAGGATCCCGGTAGTGAGAAGTGCTTCGAGGTACAGGAAGCGTAACCGTCGGTTACCACCTCAGTGGCACAAGTAAAAGAAGGGGTGCTTTATGCCCAAGATGAAGAGCAAGAGTAGCGCTAAAAAGCGCTTCACGGTTCGCGCAGGCGGAACGATTAAACGAGGCCAGGCTTTCAAACGCCATATCCTTACTAAAAAAACCACAAAGAATAAGCGTCACCTACGTGGTACCACTGAAGTTGCGAAGGCAGACGTTAAGTCAATTCGCTCCATGCTTCCATACGCTTAACCTCAGACTAGATTAGGAGAAATAAATGCCAAGAGTCAAACGTGGGGTTACAGCAAGAGCCCGTCATAAGAAAATCACCGATGCCGCAACAGGTTATCGTGGACGTCGTAAAAACGTATTCCGTATTGCTA
>CANBZB010000198.1 GCA_947373745.1 Burkholderiales bacterium
AAACATAGTGCTTTTTTGAACCGTAATCGTGGTCACGACAGGCATAGCGCGAATGGTTACGCCACCAATTTCTTAGGTCGGACTCTTTTTGGCTTTAAAAATGGGGTGTCTACCGCGCCAAAGTCATCCAAGATGTAAATCACCTTTGACCCAGGACCAGCGCTTGCATGTGCCGCTTCATCTGGCAGCATGAACGAGTACTCCTGATCCATCCAATTACTGGGTTGCCATTGCCCATCGTTGATAGCCTTGTCCATTGAGACTTGTTGCGCTTGGGTCCAGCGTTGGCATTGAGCTACTTTGCTTTTGCAGGGGAACTTGCCAATCTCAACATTGGCGATCAAGTCGGCTGCAGTTTTCTTGCTTTGCCAAAACGTTGTGCGCAGCAGGTTTTGTTTTCGCCTGCGATTCTCCAATGTGTCTTTGTCACGAATTTGGTTTCGAGGTGACAGGTTCAAGTGTCTGCCCATCTCGAAACCGCCCCAGTGCTTGAGTTCATCTGTATCAGAGCAATTTTGTACGCAGATATTTAATGCCCAAGCGCGGTAAGCGGGCACGATTGTTTTGCGACCTTTGAGATCTAATTTAAACAGTTGGTATTTGGCATCTTTGTCATAGTGAGTGCCCCTAACACGACCAGCTTCCCATGCGTGCAATATGGCAGTTCTAGCAATCTCCGTATCCAAGTACAGAGGAATAGCTATACAGACCATATCTGGCCTAGCAATCACTAAGTCTGTATTGAGCAATATTTCTAAGCCAGATTCCAAGTACTTGTTGAATCGCATTTCTATCTGAGGCGAATCAAATAGCTTGGCACCATTTTCTTGCCACCAGTGCATGAAACATTGATAGCGAAAGACATCGCCAAAGTCCTCCCAGACTTGGACCATTCGCTCGTCCATGCATTGGCCACCTTGTTTACAGCACCACCAATAGTCTTTGCTACATCGCAAAAATGCCAGCCACCAGAAATACAAGCTGGCTGTGATTGCGGTTTGCGCAAGGGGTTTTTGGGTGGGCATATCCATGGTTGTCTCCTTTTGTGGGCCGTTAAAAAATCTCCTGTTGTTAAAAAAATATAAAGCCAAACGCCATGGCACGTCTTTTTATACGGTTCTCTCCTAGCCTTAGTCCCAGCAGTGCATCTCGCCTGCCAACCTTTTTAAACCTGAAACCCTAGGAGAAAACCATGCAACTAACCAATGGCGCACTCAAAAAGAGCGCAACCCCACCACCCATAGCCAGCCAACTGCCAGTCGACGAACTCGAAGGCGTGGATCTGGAAACCTTTGATCTGAGCGCTTTTGTATCAACTGGCAAGACCAAGGACAAGAATGCAGTGGCTGTGTTGGCACCTGAAGTCATGAATTTCGTAAAGGAAAGCGAGGAGCTGTTCAAGTTGGGTGAGAAGTTTGAACTGGAAGTCGTCCAGCGCGGCCACCAGTCGCTTTACGAACTCTTGGCTTCCATTTACGGCCTTGCCTTGCGAATTGAAGAAAGCCCCCAAAAGGACAAGATCTTGGATGCGATTCGCAAAGATATGAAGGACAACCACGAGATCATCGTCAAGGCCAACAGCACGCCCATCAACGTTATGGTCAAGTACGTGATCAGAACGGATAAACCAGCAGCGACTAGATACGCAAAAGTCTTGACTGTGGCTCGTCAAGAAAACGTATCCGTCGTGGACCTACCGCCATATATCACTCGCCGCGGTGGAGTTGCGCAGGCTCAAGAAGTTGAGTCCGTAGCTTTAGCCAAGAAAGCAGGGGATAAGAGCACAAAAGAGAGAACAGTTTTATTGCGCGAATTCTTCAAGCTGATGGGTGAGACTTCTAAGAGCAATTTCCAGTTCAGTGGAGATGTGATCGTTCATACCGAGCCTAAGGAAGACGATAAGGACGCATCTACTTTTTGTGTATTCGTGGCGCACCACGTATCAGGTGATCAGTACAAGATGATCTCTGCCAACGATTTAGGCAAGTCTTGGGAGGATAACTTGGTCAAATATTTGGGTAAAGGCATGCCCAATAACTTGTATTTGCTAGAGCGCGGCATCCGAAACTACAAGAGAAGCATTGCTAATGATCCAACTCAGCCAGAGAGTGTTCGTAAAGATATGGAACGTCAACTGACTGTGCCGATGAAGTACAAGCAGACCGAAGTCATTGAGATGGATGACATTGACGACGCACCTCTTTAAACCAAGCCTTTGATCTGGTCAGGGCGCAGAGTAACGGCTGTACCTTGGCTGATCAAACTTCAATAGGAATACCGATCAAAAAGGAGAAATCAAATGACGAAATACTTGGTTTTTAAAAATCAACCTGGTAGTGGGCAAACCAATGTGCCAGGTAGTAGGGAGGAGATGGCTTGCATCATTGCGCAAGTGGTGAGCCAACAGGCTAATCCTAAAGACTTTTACATTGCGTATCCGTTGGAGAACCCACATTCAACATGGGAGAGTTTGAAAGAAGCAGCAAAGTTTTCAGTTGAAATAGATGACGAGCGCGCTGCGCTCTGGGAAAACGAGATTTTGCCTTTGGCTGACTTAGCTGAAAACATCAATGAAGCGATTGGAGACGCTTACGGCGCAATCGTTGATGCTGCTCAAGCTTTTGACCATGCGTGTGAAAAAAGTAAGAATTTCCAAGATTTCAAAGTGCTGGATGACATCGGCATGGATAGGGCTTTTGACAATCTTGAAAACGGCTCGTCCTATGAAGTTGCCTGTAGAGCGGAGGAGATTTTTGAAGTCGAATCCTTTCACCACTATCACGCATGAAAGAAGTAACCATGTCTAAATACCTAGTTATTCCCCGTCGCCCTGATTCACCCATGATTCATGCAGGTGGCACTACAGAAGAAACCGTTTGCGATATTGCAAAGAGTTTGCTGTACTTCCCTGGCCCTGCAGACTACTTGATGGCAATCCCAGCTGATACCAAAGTGGCAACATTTGCCTTGGTCAAGGATGATGCTTTGTGCTCATTAGAAGTCACAAAGAAAACTCTTGATACCTGGCGCAAGGATGTGACACATATCGAAGATGCCATCAATTCATTTCAGTCAGCCAAAGACCATGCAGAGAATGTTCTCGATCGCGCCTTGGCCGATTTAGATGAGGCTTATGAAAACAGTACTGGCTTTAAGGGCTTCACACCCAGTGACGAAATTAGTGTTTACGGAGTTCTTGAAGACTTAGGTGTCAATGATCTTCAATACACATTTCGTCGCACTCTAGAGGATATGTACAAGTTTCAAGTACTCAGGCGTCATCCAGCTTAAAGGAAGTTAGCTATGGAGCAAGCACATCTTTTTAAATATCTGTTCGACATGAGCTTGGATGAGATTGCATCTTTCATTGATTACGATGAAACGATTGAAGCTTCCTTGTATAAGTTGGATATGGCTGCACGGACAAGGCACATCATCGATGCAGTCCAAATAGAGGACATGTGGCAGTCGCTTGACGATGAAAGTCAAACTTTCGATATCTACATATCCATGCGGCTGTCACCTATGACGCTGGCATCTTGCTTTAACTTGAACCACGATATGAATGGATTGGAGTGGCGATTTGTATTTCCGCGCTATGACGATCTACCCAGTAACTCTCGACCTAAGTGCTTTGGGGAGTACTTGGCATTGAACAAAAGTGTTCAGATTGTGGATATTGAAAGCTATGACATTGACATAGTGTGTGAATTTTTGGATAAGGCGTATGACTTTTCACATCACAAGAACAAGCCCATCATTCCTCGCCAGCAAGGCGGCATTATCCAGTAAGTGCAATAAATGTCAGTTGCTTCTCGAGTTCAATGCAGGCCATTTGTGAGGCCATAGGGTTCTTGCCTGCATTGATCTCCAATCTAAAAGTCTCGCCAGCAGAAGTGATGTGAATCTTTACGGTGCCGGCCTTGCTTTTAAATTGGTAAGAGACATCTACTCGAGGTAGATGTTCACGTTCATTAAAAATCAAACTAACCTTATGTTTGCCAATGTCTTGCAGGCGCTTGTTTAATTCCCAAGCGCCTGCAACTTGGCTCTTGTAGTCCGCTATGGCTTCCTTGACGACGGTCATAGTGCCTGCAGGTCCCACTTTGCCAATAATGGCTAGCTCGCCACTCAAGTCTTCTTTCCTCACAAGCCTAACCCTGATTCGCTCGTAGTAATCGACCGCGATCAAAGCTGCCTTCATCTTGACGATGGCTTCTTCTGCGTAGCGTTCGAAGTACTGGGTTAGGAGGTCAGACATGGTGGGCTTTGATTATTCAGTCGTGAGGGTAGGCCGTAGTTGTTAATTCATTTCAGGGGATCAGGTGGTCTGATTGCGTTGAGCTTTGAGACGATTCTCAAAGTCATCGGTCAGTTTAGGGTTCTGTGCAATCAAGGGCATGACTAGGCCTGTACCCATCTGCACCAAGTTCATGATGTTGTTGTTAGCCATCTGAGCACTCATGATGGCTTTGATCTGTGCAGCCTCTGTGCTCGCACTCTCATCCACAACACCAGCGAATTGCTTGGCCTTCATCAGAGGCGTCAAGTGGCTGTAATGCTTGGTAATCATCAAAACCGATGTACCCATCTGCTCAGCCAAGACGTGAATGGGGATGCCTTCCAGCAGTCGCTGAGTGGCGTAGTAGTGGCGCAAGCTGTACAAGCTGCGTTCCTTGCCCGTAACAGGGCAGTTCAGCAACTCAGACTCCTCAAGCCACTGACGGAATGGTTTGTTCCAGTTGTCTGGTACAGAGCCATCCGAAAGTCGGAATAGCAGCTTGGGGATCTTTTTCTTTAAAACTTCCTCAAGCGTCATGCTGGACAAGTCCGGACTGAGCTGACGTAGGCGCTCTAGCAGCAGCCAACAGCTGTTGTGAGCTACAAAGTTACGCGCGCCGCGTTTGCCGCGTTGTAGACGGAAATGCAGGATGGGCTGCCCATCGCGTACTTCCACGTCAATGTGACGCCATTCCAAGTATTCGGCTTCAGTGCCTGGACGCATTCCAGTAGCGGCCATGAAGGGCACGTATATAGCCAGAAGCTCCCGAATGATTTTTGTGCGAGCAGTGCGGCCATCCAAGATGAACTTGGCCGCGTACTTCATCATGGCTTCTAGCTCTTCATGGCTGAATTCAGCACGGCGGTCGCTCTCAGCACCAGTGTTCTTTGTAAGAGGGCGCTCATAGGCTGTCATGTAGCCGCGTTCAATGGCTTCATCAAAGATGAGGTTTAGCGCAGCGTTGTGATTGTTCTGGGCACTGCCTGAGAGCTCACGTCCCACCTTGTCACGCCGCCAGACATGGAATTCTGAAATCACTGAGGGCTTGATGCCATCCACGTTGTAAGCGCCGTAGAAGGGAATCAGGTACAAATTAATCGCTGAAACATAGTCCCGGGAGCTTGGTTTGGCGGTTCCAGCAGATATTTCAGCCTCTAAGCGGCGTAAGACGATTTCAGCCACTGGCTTGAACTTTCTGCTGATTACTGGACGACCTTCTTCCAAGTCAAACGTCGCCTTCATCCACATGCGTTCAGCTATCTTTGAAGCTTCCTTCACATTGGCTGTATCAGTGCTGCGACGGAACCAAGTTTTGAGATTCTCCAGCTTGTAGTGCGCTTGCCATTTTTTGCTGTCGTCACGGCGCACAAGCCTAATCAATTCAGGCTTGACTATGACGGTTTCGCTTGCTGGTACACGCATGTCAGCACTTTACAGCCTCTTTTAGAAAAAATCAACAAGAGGCAGATTAAATATTCGTGTAATAACCGTGTAATTGATGCTTTAAATAAAAACAACGAGGTAAGTCGTTGTTTTTAAAGGGGTTTTGGCTCCTCGACCTGGGCTCGAACCAGGGACCTACGGATTAACAGTCCGGCGCTCTACCGACTGAGCTATCGAGGAATGTTTCGGTTTAGCGGGTAAATTTGCGTTGAATAAGCATTGCTTACAAACACAAAGTATTACATTACTCGCGAGACCAATATTGTAACAAATAAATTTGCACCCTCAAAAACGCGGCTGACTTTGAGGCTGCATCCTTGGCATTGTTTGATTGGCGCTAGCTTTTGGTGCTGGCTTATGTATCTGTATGACTTACACGTCATTAAAGATATTCAACTTGGTACCGATATACATACTGCAGGGAATTTAAAACGAACGGAGTCTGGCTGTGAATTTGGCACTTGGAGATCTACAACCTTCCCCAGTAACAGGTAAGCCTGTTGCTGGCGAAGCTGTGTCCAAGCCTGTTCAAGCTGCAGCAAAGTCAGAAGAAAAAACAAAGGCCGCCAAGCCACAAGAGCCACCCCCTCCAACCACTAAAAAATTGATAGCTGATACCAC
>CANBZB010000199.1 GCA_947373745.1 Burkholderiales bacterium
TGGCTCGTATCAAGCCTGCTACATTCTTGTTAGACGCTGGGCAATACGCTGACAAGCTACCGCCGTGCCCTGTGGTTGAGATGAAGTGTGACTTGGCTGACCGCGCCCCATACGAGAAGATGAAAAAGGATTTTGTCATTGAGTTCAAAGACGTGCAAATTACCGCTGTCAATGCAGGTGTGGTCACAGGCAAATTGCAACAGATGGCAGGTGGTTGGGTCTACGAAACGGTTACAACGGCGTCAAACCGCCCTGGGCGCATGAACGTAACCAAGACGCCTATCTGGTTTAGTACCCATAAGTTTGACCTGCTTGACGAATTGCTTGAGGAAAACCAGCATGACAACACCATCATTGTGTATAACTTTATTGAAGAATTGGCTGAACTTAAGCGTCGGTATCCTAACGCACAAACGATTAACGATCCTAAAGCTATCGAGCGTTGGAACGAGGGCAAGATTGAATTGCTATTGATTCACCCTAAATCAGCCGGACATGGCCTTAATCTTCAGCATGGCGGTAACAAAATGGTCTTTGTATCCTTGCCTTGGAGCCTTGAGTTGTACGAGCAGACAGTAGGCCGCTTGCACCGCAGCGGTCAGAAGCATGATGTATGGGTTTACCTCTTATTGACTGATAAAACGATTGATTTGAGGATTTGGGACGCCCTGAAGGATAAACGGGCTATTTCAGACATTGCATTAGAGGAGTTGAAATGAAGTTATTAGATGAAGCAAAGAAATTGGCTGATGACATCGCCGAATACGCGCCAAGCACCAATATCGAACTAATGATCCGCGATTTAATTAAAGAAATTGAAAGGTTACAAAGTGAAAAGATTGCTCGCTCTTAAGGCAAAATTGAAGGTTAAACAGGCAGAAAGCATTGTTCGTGTACGCAACTACGGTATGGCTGCGCGTAACTTAACTAAAACCATTGAAGAAATTAAAGCGTTAAAAGAAAGGATTAAAAATGAAGAACTTAAGCTGGCGAGCGCTAAACAACCAACTTAGTATGATGAGCGAAGAAGAAGTATGGGAAATGCTCAAGTCAGAAAAACGCAATGAAAGACGTTTTAGTGTGCTACAGCGTTTACACCAAAGGTATAACACTTTGCGTGTAGCAAGGGAGCGTATTGAAATTCTTAGCTTGGCGAATAAACCATGATGCCACCTGATTTTAGATCATGGAGCCATGAGAACTTGGCTAAATTGGCAGAAGAAATGTATGTAGAAATGCAGGAGTTGCGTCAGGACGTTAAGGACGCAATTAAGGCTTATCGTGAAGTAATTACTGAAAATGATTTTGAAGCTGGCAGACAGCTAGGAATGAAACAGGAGCGAGCATTGTGGGAATTAGCAGCATCAACACAGGAGATTATGAAATGAAAGACTACATTATTGGAATTGCCATCGGCGCAGGTATAGCGTTAACGTTGATTGCCCCCGCCCGTTGCGAAGCGCAGACAACCTACCTATATGGCGCTCAAGGGCAAAGCTTAGGCACTGTACAGCAGTCAGGTAATACGCAATATTTTTATGGCCCACAAGGTCAAAGCGCTGGCACAGCCATGCGGTCTGGTAACACTACCTACGTCTATGGCCCACAAGGTCAATCTGTAGGCACTGTAATGGCACCTGTAGCACCTTTGGTCATGCCGGTATATCAAGCCCCTACGCAGTCGTTAACGCCTGTCTATGACTCAATTTTTGGGAGATAAATATGAACGCATTAAAAAGATTTTGGATGTTATTAGTTAACCCACCATCAGCCAAGACGTTAGCGGCTAAAGAGTTAGAAAGCGCCAAACGTAGCTTTTTAGAGCATAAAACTCATGCTGAGTATTACGCTACACTATGCAGCTTTGAAAACCAACGGATTGCTAGGCTTGAGAAGTACCTTGAACCATCGCCAGAGAGTCAGCCTTAACTTCGGCAACTCTACGGCTCCAACCTTTACCAAAGGTAGGAAAAGCATTAAGGGATTGCATAAACTCTAGTCGTTTAGCGGAAAATAACTCAATCAATCTTGTTGGGTTTTCTTCCGCTTTTTTAACTAATGCAGCAGTAATGCTACCGTAACCGCCATCTGGAGTAGCGCCAACAGACGACTGTAGCAACTTAATGGCGCGCCCAACGCCCGAGTTAACAGCGACATCAAAAACGCAATAGTCAAGACCAGATATAAGCTCATCAGCGTGGCAAGCATCCCAATATTTCCTTTTGTATAAAGGCGAAACCATTAAAGGTGTCAAATTACGCATTTCTTTTTCAGAAACATCGTGGCCTACCCATTCTTGCCATACACGCTTAGTAACGCCAAGGTTGGTTTCGCCCCCAGGATCAGCCGGATTATTTACGTATCCGCCTTCGTGAACCAAAAGCATTTTTAAACATTTATCAAAATTACTATTCATTTAACGGTAGCGCTTTCTTTAATCCAATCTTGCAAGCTTACTAATTGTTGCGTTGTATAGGCGCAAGCAAGTTGTAAGTTGGTGGCTTCTCCATTAATACTGATGGTGGAGTTGGGAATTGGGGACATTGAACCGCTACTGGGCTGGCGCACCCCACCATAATAAGACTTAATAGCAGATAACTTAGCTTCATAATTTTCCTTAGATGCTTTAGAAACTAACGCTTGTTGCTTTTGAACAGACTCGTTTTTGGCTTGTTGAGTTTTAGCCACCGCTTCAACTTTTGCTTTGTAGGCCACCAAATTCCGATACTCATAACTCCAACCCAAAAGCAAACCAGCCATAAAAAGACCAACCAAAATTCCGATTCGTACATAGGAGATCATTTCTCATCCAAAGGCTGAGTAGTGTAAAAACGCAAGACAGCGCAAATAATCCCTATAGTTACTAAAATAAAACCATAATATTTAGGATCTATAACGCTTTGCAGATAAGACAAATTGTCATACAAAGACCCGACAATAACTAAAGCCAAAGAAAACCACATAGTCTTTGACTTATACATCTTCATTATTTATCTGCCTTTTGGTCTAATTTATCCAAAATACGTTGCAAAGTAGATTCCAGCTTATCAAACTTAACATCTAAATCTACTTTGCGAACATAATTTGTTGGTAGCGACACTTCAATACCTTGAACATCTCGTTTTAATTGCTGAACCGAGTCCCATATCTGGCGACACCACCAACCAACGCCTAGCATCCCTGCACCCGCTACCATATTAAATAAGTATTGCCAATCCATGATTTACCTCGCAAGTGCATTTTGGTTAAATTGTTGTGGATACTCTGGTGGAGTAAGACGGTTTTGCTTCATATAAATTGGAACGCCCTTAGCAGTTGCTTGGGACATCAATTGAATTATTTTATTGCGTTGTTCAGCAGGCAAAGTTGCAAGCAATTCTTCCGTACTTTTGCCTGATTTAAAACTTTCAGTTAGCGTTTTCATAGTCTTAGCCCCAAGCGCGCTTTCAAGGATTTGAATACCTTTATTGGCAGTAGAGAACGTAGCGCTTAAATAAGAAGGCAAACGGAACTTATTAAGGTGGGACATCATTAAATCACGTAACGCATCTTGACCCGCAGAAGCTTGTTTTTCAACTTCAATGTTAGCCGCAGGAATCCGCGCGGTTTCTTTCAATACGCCTATTTGAGTCTGCGCCGCAGGCTTCATTAAATCATCAGCCATTTGCTTGGCAATGTCATAGTTACCTGGGCCAAAGATTTTTTCTACCGCTTCAGGCGTTTCACCGTTAACTAAATCAATAAAACCTTTAGGATTCTTTTTATATAGAGCTAAAGCTTCAGCGCTTAATTTTTGTTGATCGATGCGATTAGCACCCGCAGCATAATCACGCAAATATTGACCATATCCTGTACCACCAGCAGATTCAATAGCGTTAACAATAGGTTCTTTAATTCGACTAATTACACCCGCAGCTAATTTCTTTTTAGCTGATTCATCCATTCCAGGGCGTAATTTATCAATTGCGGCGTTTACAGAGTTTTTACGAATAGCATCAAGTGCTTCCGATTTAACAATACCGTTTTCAGTCCATTTAGCAATATCGTCGCCAATAGTTTTAACAGCACCTTCAATAATATCGTTACCCGCAAGCGTTGGATCTTTTAAAATATTGTTTATTTTGCCAACAACGCTTTCAGGCGTTAAAGGTTTTAAGCCATAAGTTTTAACGCTATCAGCAAGATTTTGTTTAAATCGCGCGGCTTCGCCCAATAATAAAGAAGCATCAGCGGCTTGCGTAGCCACTTCATCCGCTTTCTTAACCAATTCTTTAGGGTAGTTGTAAACGGCTGTACCTGACAGGCCTGTTTCAGCAACCTTAGCTTTAGCCAATGCTTCAGCGCGTGGTTTAGCCGCTTCAAAGCGACGTACATCATCAACCTTGTTAGCAGCAGCCATAGCCATGCGATCGGCTTCAGATTGCAATTGTTTGCCTGTTGTGCCTGCTACGTTAGCCGCGGCAAGTTCATTGCGTTTAACAGGCTCAAGCGTTGTATTAAGAGCGTTTTTAGCACCTGTTTGCGCCGCTTTAGCTTCAGTTTGCGTTGTACCACCAACAAGCTTAGATAGCTCATTGACGCCTTGCTTTTGCTGAATATTGTTTAACTTCATTACAAAAGAAGGATCTTTAGCCAAACTCTTTTGAATTAAAGCTTGGGCGGTAGGGTTAACTATACCTGCATCTGCAAGGGTTTGAGATACGCTCATACCTGGCTTGGCGTTACGCAAAGCATTAACGGCTAGCTCAATATCTGAGCCAAACGCATCCCTAGTCATCTTAGCGGCTTTTTGCAATGGCATTTGAGCAATGTCAACTACTTTGCCAACTGCTTTAGCAATGATCGGCGCGGCGACTTGACCGCCCGCTTCCATTGATGCACCTTCTAAGACGTTTTTAGCGGCGCGGCTAACATCAGCCGTTACGCTTTTTTGTTTTACGTTACCAAGGGCTATATCAGCTAGGTTAGTAATTTCTTTACCTATGCCATAGCCTAAACCTGCACCGCCTACAGCGCCTGCTGGCCCTAATGGAGCGCCTAATACGCCACCACCAACGCTAGCCGCAACTTCAACGGCTGGGCCAAGGTATTTACGAGCTGTCTGCGCTACTTCATAAGTCTTAGGGTTCTCTTGACCCCAAGCAGGTCTGTTGTCAGTTGGTTTTAAACCAATTTTGGCATCAAATTCTGCTTTAGGAAGGTCGGCATAAAACTTTTGATGCAACGCATCAGCCAATGCCGCATCGGGCATATCGGCGTACTGCGGATACTGCGCTCGAACTTCAGCAATTGTTGCCATTATCTAATTCCTAAAGGATCATCTTTTCCACCAGGCGCAGGCGTAGCGCTAGGAGCGCCAGCTTTGTAATCATAAGTCATATCATACGCTTCACGAACACGGGTTTTAGCGCCGCGTATATCCTCCGCTACACGACCAAGTTGTGTACGTAGATCAGCAGCGTCTTGCGTACGATTAAGCGTACCAAAAGCGTCTTTAAGTTGTTGACCTTCTTGGTTTGATACGTTACCCAAAGCACCGCCTGTTGGGGACGCAGCGCGCATAGCGGCAAGCTCTTGGAATCCACCACGGGCAACAATACTATCGTACAACGCTTGCGCCGCACGACCTTCAGCAGTAACAGAAGGTGTACGACCATAAACAGTGCCAGTAATACTATCTAAACCAGGATGGTTTTTAAGCGTTTCAATATCTTTAATTAGCTTGTCAGACTTAGCTTCAACAGTCTTAACTGCTTGCGTAGCCATAGGATACTTGGCTTCACGAGTTTGTAACTCTTTAGGCGCCAAAGGTGTAGTAGTTGGGCCACCAGGGATAGGTTCAAGTTCTTTATTGGCGTTCATACGATAGCCAGCAGGGATTGCACCTTGGGTTAAACCTTGTTGGAAATGACGTTCGGCTTGACCTAAACGTGCTTGTTCGCCTGCGCTAACCGTGTTCATCTTATAGCGTTCTTCAACTTTAGCGCCCATATTTCTAAAATATGTTGGGCGTTGATCTAAAGGAATTGCTGTAGATTGTGTAAATTGTTGTTGTGCTTGTTCGGGGGATATTTCACCACGTTTTACTGAATCTTCTAAATGCGCCTGAATATTAGCGTTAGAAGGGTTAAATTCAAGGTTGCCAATACGTTCACGAAAAAGATTCATTTTCTTTTCGTCTATTTCAAAGCCAAGTTTTTTAGTTTCTAAACCTGATTTTTCAATGTCGGATACGGCTTTAGCATGAGCAATACCTGTTTTGCCATAATTTAATAAACCACGTTTTCCTTCAGCAGACGATAAATCAGCACCGCTTCTAAGATATTCGTTTAATTGGTTTTGTTCTCCTATAGAGCGATTCATTTCGCCCATTTTCATTACTTCATTAGCCATCGCCAATTGATTCATTGGCGACTCTAGTTTAAGAGGCTGAACTTGTAGTGGGATGCTTGGGTCGAGTGGCATATTTATTCCTTAAGGCGTGTACTGGTAATTATTAGGGCCTGTATACGCAGACTTATTAATCAATTGATTCGTTTGATACGCGCCAATACCTTGACCAATAGCGTTGCTGTAGGCGTTAGCCGCACCGACTTGACCCGCTGCACTTGCGTTAGCGGCTCCCGTTGCTAATGCAGCGTTATTCGCCGTACCCGCACCGATATTAGACGCAGCATTAGACGCACCAGCTTGACCTTGGCCACTTAAGAATTGCAACGGTTGCAATAAGTTATTGCGATTCAATTGGAATGTATTTTGAGCGTTACTGTAATTGCTTAAATAACGGTTAAATGCGTTGCTATATTCTTGTGACCCTTGGGCTTGGCCGTAGTCTTGACCTGCTTTAAGGGCGTTGCCAGAAATCAAACCACCACGGGCAGCCGCAGTAGCGTTCATGGCATCTAAGCCTTGTTTTAACCTAAATTGTGTACCGGGGTCTGTGTTAGCGTTATAGTCAAACGGGGCATAGTTAAAGTTTTGTGTAGCTTCGCCGCCTGGTTGAGTCATGGCAGATAGTTGATTTACAGCCGTTGTACCAGCAGTTACCCAAGGTTGACTTAGCGCTACTTGTTGCTGTGTAGCAGCGTTTTGTGATGCAATAGCGTTATTCGCTGCATCAGCTTGGGTTTGAGCCGCGCTTTTAGATGCTTGTGAACTTAAAATGGCGCCGCCCAAAAGAGCGCCGCCCATAATCGCCATACCTGTACCGGCTGTTATTCCACCTGACATATCAATTCTCCCTAGAGCCTAATACCAAAATTAACAGACATCATATCTCGATAATTTAGCGATAATTCTTCATTTTCATAGATATCACGACTAGCCAACGCATAAATATCATCACCAATTTTTACTGGCATAAGATTGTTTTTATGTGAATGATTAACAAATCTACCCCCTGGCGTCCGTTTTCCATCTAATCTACATGGGCAAACAACTTCCCACATTTTAAAACTTCTTGTTGCAAATAGCCCTTTACCGTCAATTTTTGATGGCCTAAGCTCTGTAGCGTACTCAATAGGCATATCCATCAAATCATCGGTAATAGATGCTATTTTATCCATTTCTACTTGAGTTATCCCTAATTGAGATAAAAAAAGTTGGTAATCGTCTTTTACTTCTTCAAGTTGCTTTGGTACACGGTTAGACATTAGCCCACATTCGGGGATAACATACAGTCGTTCTTCGATTGTGGCAATATCGGTGCAATCGTCTGGGTTCTCGTAAATATCAACCCAAACCAATTCTTCATCAAATACTTGCCCTACGCGCTTGATGCCAGCAGGCACATCCATCTCAAGCGGAGCCGTCAACGTGTGGATTTCTTCGTCGATGTTTACAGCGATTGTACCTTTTTCAAGCCTGACCTTGTACGGCGTTTTATGTTCAGCCCCCACGATTACCGTCCAAGGTGGAGCAATCATGGTACGGATGTACTTACCTGGCTCAAATGAGTGTAGATATTGAACGTCTGCTTGAGGCATCTTTAACAATTCCTCTTGCAAACGTTCTACCTTTTCACGTAAAGGCACAGCCACGTCGAACGTGGCGGCTTTTTGTTCGGTAATGGCGGCTAATTGCATATTACTTAGCCCAAGGCAACGGTGGAGAAACAATTGGTGGGGTAACTACATTAGCTATTTGTGCGTCTAAAGAAGTTTCAATAGCTGTAACGGCGTCCGCGCCCATTGCGTCTTGCAACCAACCAATTACAGTTGCTAATGTAAGATTAGCATACGCGGTAAAAGGTGTTTTTGGCGCATAGGTTAACCCTTGCGTACCGTAAATTGAAGCGGTATGCGTTCCATCTGTACCATTTACACGCCAATGAATTACTGAAACAACATTAGCTTGACCTTCTGTAGCAGGTACGCAATCCAATGAATCTACTACCCAAGTATAAATATTTGCCATTTTTATTCCTTAAATTAGACGAATTTCGCCATAAATATTTGTAATAGTTCCTGAAACAGTGCCATTAATTTGAGCGTAACCACCGACATTAGTAAGATTAAGTGTTGTTGTTACTGTTACGGCTGAAGCACCATACTCATAAAAAGTTGCTCCAAAATAACCACCAATAAATTCACCTTTAATAAGGGTTGATCCTGTAGCCTCTACACCAATATTTACATAAATGCGTAAAGTATTTGTATACAATATTTTAGTGTTTAATTGTATTGTCCCGCTAGATAAATTAGTCCAACTAAAACCATGAGGAACAGTTAAACCATCAGAATATTTACCAGCGTACTGACCTACTGCATAGACATTGGTTTTCTTTGTAAGAATACCAGCCATTGTAATAGGTTGCTCCCATTGAACATTATTTGAAATTAAAGTGTTATCAATAATTAAATCTGCTATGTTTGAGGTACTAGTTAATGGTCTTTGAACAATAATTCCGCTACTGTAAGTTGCGCTTACAGTTTTAAGGATGCTCGCTTCAGTATATGTACCTTGGTAAGAATTATTTTGGGCAACAATGACATTTACGCCTGGTAATAGTGGGTAATCTACAAAATAAGACCCCGCCGTAAATGCCACATAATTATTTTGTATTAAACAAGCATCAACATAATTTCCAAAAACAATAGCAGTTCCAGTAAATCCTTCAAAATAACAATTTTCAATATTTGCGTCATAGACAGTTGAGTTAAATTCAAATCCGTATGTGCATCCCTCTACAGACATATTGGTAATCTGACAAGCAGTTAAAGGCCCATCAAATCTATACGCTGTTACAGAATTTTGAGCTACAAAATTAGAAAATTTATTTAAGTTGTGTGATCCTGAAAATACAAACCTAGCCCCAGCGTTAGGCGCTTGTAAAAATGATTGAATAGTATCAAACATTGCCCCATAGTTATTGGCAGAAAACATCATTTGCTGGTTTACGCCGCTTTTAATATTTCTGATTTCACAACCATAATGCCAGTCTTGAATCTTTAAAACAGGGCTTGTAATTTGCGCGCCTGCGGGTGTAACTACGCTAAAATTTTGAAGAATAGTGCTTACACTGTAATGTGAATCATAAGCCGTTCCAAAGTTTGAAGTAAGAACGCCAGCGTTGTAATAAGCAGACTCAAACAAAGTAATGTCCGAAAGCATATTAAAAATACTATCGCCACCTTCAACGGTAACAATAGGATTTACACCATTAAAAGTTGCGGCAAAATTTTGTGGGATTAATAATGTAGTTCCAATAGCATAAGTGGCTTTTGGAAATATTAAACTTACATTATTAGCAAAAGCATATTTAATGGCGGTTTGGATAGCTGCGGCGTCGTCCGTTGTACCATTTCCAGTTGCGCCAAAATCTTTAACGCTTATGCTATCTGATAACTTTTGATAAATAGTTCTATTAACAGCCCCTGTAGGCGTAGAGCCACCATTTTTTAAGTCAAATTTTGGAATTAGTGTAGTCATTTTTGAATCCTTAATTAGCCAACAATCCAGTTAGCGCCGTTATAAAATACTGGAATAGTTACCGCGCCGCCACCAGCTACAGTAGCGCCAAATGTAGGCGCTAAAGCATTAGTTACATACGCTCTTGCGCCTGTTACTCCAGTTGGTAAAGTAGCTACTGTATAACCAAGAGCTTTAATAGTCCCCGAAACACTTAAATTTGCTGCGCCTGGATCTGTAGTATTGCCAATAGAAACACCGCCTGAAGCAAATACAGTAAATGCTTGTGTCCAAGCTATTGCCCCGCCCGCTGTACCTGTACCCGCCGTTTTAAATATTAAAGTATTGTTAAATAATTGCAACAACGCTGGGCCAATACCAGTTAATTTATAAATCCAATTACCACCTGAATTACGATAAGCATTATTTGATAAACCGGTTGAATAATCAAGAGCAACACCATCGCCATAAAATGCACCAACAGTACCAATATCAATAGCTCTGCCACCTGTCCACCCAGCTAAAGATGTTCCTATTGATAAATTGTTACCATCAGTAGTAAATGTAGCTGCGGAACTTAAAGCACTTGCGCCGTTTCCATAAGGAATATAGCCTGTACCAAGCGTTGTAAGCCCCGTACCACCATTTGCTACAGGTAAAGCGGTGCCTGACAAAGTAATAGCTAAAGTGCCGCTAGTAGTAATTGGGCTACCTGATATAGACAAGAAAGCTGGGACAGTTGCAGCTACAGAGGTAACTGTTCCGCCACTAGCAGTAGAAGCTAAAGTCCCACCTACAAAGGTTAAACCAGTACCAATGGTTACGTTGCTAAACCCACCAGATCCATTGCCGTATAAAAGCGATGTACCGCTAGTTGCTGGCGCTTTACTATTAAACGTATTCCAGTCGGTTGCGGATAGCCAACCGTTAGAACTTGTGCTTGATTGACGAATAGGTACGGTATTGACAACATTGCCACTATCTTTAAAGAACAGATTTTTATCCGCAATATTGATAGCAAGTTCAGCGCCATTAGTACTATTGGTTAAGTTAGCAGCAAGCGGTACGTTTGTAGGCGTACTGCTTGAATACAACAGAATGGGAGTAAAGTTACCTGGCTGTGCCATTACGCGCTCGTTACGGTTTGCCAACCAGTTACGGTGTATACGCACAACTTTTGTAATGTTGTGTCAAATAAAACTTGCCCTGTAGCTGCACCTGTTATTGCATTTTTTTGTGTTGTAGTAGCATTAGGGGCAACAAAAGGAATAGTGTTAATTGGTGTTGCAGTGCAAAAATTAACTACGTCGCCTACATTTAAGCCGTCTATAAAAGTAATTACAGTTGATGATGTTTCAACAAAGTTAGTAGTAACTACTTGTTTAGAACCGTTAACAAAAACAAGCAAATTATTAGTAGCTGGTTGGTACTGCATCGTAGCTAAAGTAAATACAGTTTGGCTTTGAGTAGCTGTTTGCGTTTCTTCTTGCCCACTATAGTTAACAAAATTAGAGTTAATACCTATCAAATTGTCATAGGTAGCAATTAATACATCATTTTGATCTTTAAGAACAAATTTATATGAAACGCCGTCTGTAAGCCAAATTTCACCACTATCAGGTACTCTACCTGCTGCATTTAAAATAATTGGGT